>JAJFHK010000013.1 GCA_021775655.1 Filomicrobium sp.
AATCGTTGCTGCTTGAGCAGTTGAGACATGCGCTGCCAATGTGGCGACCGCCAACACGGACACAAGTTTTGCAAGTTGCATCTTAGTTCTCCGGTAAACCGTGTGCGCCTACTTAGTGGCGGACTTTTTCTGTTTCTTAGATTTCTGTGTCGCGGCTGGCTTGGCACCGGACTTTGCAGCTACCGGAGCGGGTTTGTCATTCGAGTTGGATTTCATCGTCTTTTTTCCCAAGATTTGGACCGGGCACCTGCCCGGCGAAGAAACGTATGATTTGATTTTTTAGATTTGACAAACGAGATTTATTCACTACTTGGATGAGAAATTTTAATCTTAAAGCCTGGCTTCCAATGGGCACTTTCGATGGACATCACGCTTGCCAAAACCTTTCTGGCAATCATTGAAACTGGCAGTTTCAAGGATGCCGCCGAACGACTTTTCGTGACCCAATCGACGGTCAGCCTGCGCGTCAAATCGCTCGAAGACATCCTCGGTCGCAAATTGTTCGACCGATCCAAGTCGGGAACGAAACTGACACCCGCCGGCGAACAGTTCCAGCGACATGCATCTGCGCTAATGCGCGTTTGGCATCACGCTCAACTCGATGTGGCGCTTGCCGACGTCCATACGGATCATCTCAGCGTTGGCGGACAAACCAGCCTTTGGGACGGGTTCTTGATCCCTTGGATTGCTTGGCTGCGAACGGCGCACGGCCATCTCGCCGTCACAGCTAAGATGGGTGCTTCCGATGTCCTTATGGAACGGCTCGTGGAGGGAACGCTGGATTTGGCTATCGTGTACCGCGCGCATGCACGACCTGGCCTGTGTATTGAGCATCTTTTTGATGAAGAATTGGTTCTCGTGGGAAGTGCAAGCGAGAAGCTTGAGCGCCCCGGGATAAACTACGTCTTCGTAAATTGGGGACCCGAGTTCAGCGCAGATCACGCTGAAGCCTATCCGGAGCTATCACGGTCAGGACTGCAACTTGACCTCGGTGCAATTGCGATCAATTACCTGCTCGATACTTCGGCGTCCGGATATTTTCCTTGGCGTGTCGCCAAGCCTTACATCGATGAAGGCCGCTTACAAGTCGCAAGGCGCGCGCAACGATTTGTCTATCCGGTGTATGCAGCCTATCCAGAGGAGCGAGATGAGCGTGCCTACCAGCCAATCCTCGAAGGACTACGTACGTTCGCTGAAAAAATTTAGGGCTGCACCATCAACGAACCACTGCCATTCTTGAAGGAACATCGCGTCACGTCTGCGGGTGCTTGGCGACCGGCACGAAACGCCGAACGCCACCCACTTGTGGATGGTTTACGCCAGCATGCCATCAATTGGTGGCTTCGGCCTGGAACATACCGGTTTCGGCACCGGCCAACCAATTGCCGACAGGGCAGAATTTTCAGACTTGTTATCCGTGCCGCCCCCGCATGTGGTTCACATGCTGTTTGGTTGAATCACCCTCTTCAACCGGGTATGGGGCGTAGAGAGCTTATCTCGCTGACCGCCTGCACGCTTTAAGAATGCAGTGACGGAAATGCCGATTGGTATGGAATCTCCATCAACTGAAGGATGCCAGTGCAGATCAATTTGACTTCATTGCTTCGCCGCGCCAGCGTGAACTAGAGGTGGCGTCATACGATGCAAAATCAATCGTCAAGTGAGCGGCGGGCCGACCGTCGAGTTAAGAGGTGAGCATGATGAAGATTTACGATTGGCACATCGCCCCCAACCCAAGGCGCCTGCACATCTATCTGGCCGAAAAAGAGCTAAAGATCCCTCTCGAAGAAGTTGGCGGCGAAGACCTCAAGTTGAAGCCCGAGTTTATCGCCAAGTATCCACATGCGATGGTGCCAATGCTCGAACTCGACGACGGCACTTGCATAGGCGAAGCCATGGCGATCTGCCGGTATCTTGAAGGGTTCCACTCTGACCCTCCTTTGTTTGGTGTTGACGCCAAAGATAGGGCCGTCGTCGATATGTGGGAAAAACGCGCTAACGAGGAAGGCATGTTGTCGGCATCGGAACTTTTCCGGAATTCGTCACCAGAATTTGCTGATCGCGGCCTTCCGGGGTCTGCCGAACCAATCCCACAATTGTCCGTTCTGATTGATCGCGCCAAGGCGCGCTTGACTCGTTTTTGCCATAAGTTTGATGAGCAGCTTGCAACGAATGCTTTCGTTGCCGGCAGGCGCTATAGCGTTGCCGACATCACAGCGCTTTGCGCCGTCGATTTCGGAAAATGGTGCGACTTCGAAATTCCCGAACAGTGCACGAATATGCACCGCTGGTATGAGGAAGTGTCTTCGAGACCAAGCGCGCAGGCATGACGGTCTGCATTATCTTCGCTCCATAAACGATGCAATCATTTACACAAAAAAGGCCGCTAACGCGGCCCTCAAATTGGGGAGGAAAGTGGCGCCCGTGAAGGGCACCACGTATATTTCCATCATGCACCGAAGATGTCTTTGGTAATCCCGGAATACCAGCCGACGCTTTCTTCATACGTAGCCTTGCGTAACGCATCGTCTTCGCCGTTTTTCGATATGAAGCCGGACGTCTTGGTAATTTTATCCGGCTTGGCTTCATAGCTCGCACCGACCTTCACGCCATCGTCGGTGGCGATCAGGCTCCAGCAAGTGTTTGAGAACTTGGCAGGGAAGACTTTGCTTCCAGTCAACGCTCCGCGCACTGCGTTGGCGCAGACCTTCGCCTGGCTGTTGGCAGAGAATCCTGATTTTGGCATGTCGCCGGCAATGGTGGCGTCGCCCAGAACGTACACATTCTCATCGGCCTGACTCTGCATGCTGCTGGGGACAATCGGGCAGAACCCGCTGTCGTTGGTTAGTCCTGCGGCAGCGGCAATCGTCCCTGCTGACTGGGCGGGGATCACATTGGCAGCGTCGGCGTTGAATGTATCGAGGTCCGTTTCAATCTTGCCCGACTTCGGATCGACAGACTTGATGCCACCGTGAATCGAGGCGGGAATCCATTCGATCATGCCGGCGTAGTGTTTTTCCCAACCCGCTTGGAACAGCCCCTGCTTTGAGAACTTTTCCTTCGGATCCAGAATAATGATTTTTGCCTTTGGATTC
>JAJFHK010000121.1 GCA_021775655.1 Filomicrobium sp.
GCCCTCGTCACTTGGCTTGCAATTCTACCCGAGGAGCGTCATCTCGAGGCAAAGTTCGCAGATGAGTACACCGCCTACAAGGCAAAGACTCGCAGATGGATTTAGGCGCAAGGCAGGCAAAGCCGTGGGGGAGCTATGAGCCGCGATTACGCTGAAAAGGAGCGGGAGTTCATCGAAGGCCTCAAGGCCGACACCGGGCGCGACCTTGGTGGCTGGATGACGGCAATTAGCGGCCAGAACTTCGCACACCGCAACGATGCAATAGACTGGCTGCGCCAACAGGGTTTCTTGTTTGCCTGGGCTTCCTGGCTGGAGCGAATCCATCACAACGGCGGCCAACCGATTTACTACGATGAGTCGGCTCCTTCGGCGAAGATTGCGCCTCCGGCTACAAGGCCCGCCGTAAACAAGGCTTCAGTACCTCCCCAGCGCATCGTAGAAAATTTGGAGAAAAGTTCCGTCCTGCCGCCCGTTGCCATCGAGGGCGGTTCGGTGATTCAGTTTCCAGGCGCCAAATCAACCACTCCTGCACCTGTTCCACGTGCAGTTCCGATGGCGACTTCGCTTGGCCCTTCAACGTCACCTGAAATCATGTCCGTCATTGCTACTGCAAAGGCCTACGCCCCACTTGCCGGATTTCTGATTCGCTGCATTACCGACTCGCTTCCCGGTACGGCTTTTCGCGCCGGCGCTAAACACGTTGAAATGCGCGCCGGACCTTTGCCCTACGCCCTACTTGTCGTTGGTGGAAAAGAGTTGAAACTCGCTTTTGCAGGCCCTCCCGAAAAATTCGATCCGCCGTGTGAAAAGGCACGGCTGCCCAATCTGGGGGAGCCTCTGTCGCCGCTACTGACCCACATGATCGTGCTTACCGACGCCCGCGAAGTCGACGAAGCAGTAATCGAAACTCTTCGTCAGGCCCGCGCGCGTGTGGAAAAGTAAACGATTTAATCAGCAAATTCATAAACTAAGCCTCCCCAGCCCTGATTTTGATTTGCCATTCGGCATCATCGCAACCATCTGAATGCCATCATCACGTGGTTGCGTGAAGCGTGGTTGGAGGGTCATTAATGACGGCAAACATTCGCGATTTACTGCTGATTGCGGCGTGCTCACTGGCACCGCTGGTAACGGCTGTCGCGCCCGCTTCCGCGCAGACTTCTTATCGCGACGCAATTGGTGAACTGCTCTCGCGCGCCACCGGCTCAACGCCTGCTGCTGCACAAAATGCAGGGCGCGATGCCGAATCCGGACAAGTACAAACCAACACAAAGCCCGCCCCAGATCCGCGCGAGGACGAAAAGGCCTATCAGCAAGCCCGCGATCTCATGCAGGCCATTGACGAGATTCTCAAGGATACCGCCGAACAGCGCGCCGATGCCCGCAAACTTCCGGCAAGAGACGAATTTCTCGTAACGCCAATGTGGACCGAAACGCGCGAAGACCGCGAAGGCCGCATCCGCAGCTTGCTTGATAGCGCACTTGGCATCGTCACTGACGCGCCTGTCGTCGAAGTCCAAAAGAGGGTTGAAAGGCTTCGCCGCAACATCTCTGAATTGGAGGATCAAATCGTCCAGTTGAAGGAACGTCAGCTAACGGCACCAAAAGACGCCCTTCTACCTGGGATGTTGAGCGATACGGTTGCCAGCCTTGCCAGCGAGATCAAAGGTGCTGAGGACCGCATCGAGGGTAACAAGGCAGAGATTGCCAAGGCAAAAACCGAAATCCGCGAAGCCCTTGTCGCATCCGGTATCGAATTGGGTGACGGCCAGATCGACCTGCTGCTTGAGAGCGTTCTCTCTGGCGACCTTGTCCGTCTCGTGGCCGCTTTCAATGCCGCCAAGCTTATTGATTCCCAACTGGCCGACCGCCTTTCCGCAAGCGGCGACAACATGAAGGCTGCGCGCAGATATTTCGCCATGCACGCAGCACTATTCGCGATGTTGGTTCACGCTCAACAGTCGACGATCACTAAGATCGATGAGAACTACGTGCCCAAGCTGGATGCGATCCTGAAAGACATCAAGGCGGCACACCGAAAGACAGAAAGGCTTTTGAAGGAAGGTGGCAACCGCCCCGACCAGATCCGCGCGCTCGAAGCCAACAAGAAGAGCCAGCAGATCGCCGAGGAAGCCGCCCGCGGTTATCGCAAGTATCTCCAGCAGCAGCGTGAGCAACTGGCCCGGGCCCGCTCGCGTGCAACGCATGACTTGCGCATCGCCGATAACACCTTTGAAACCGTCGAAGCCAGCTTTCAGCTTCGCAACCTGATGCGCGATTCGGCAGCGTCCTTCGAGGCCATCCAGAAACTCGAAGCGCCCACCTTCGATCAGATCTTTAAGAATGAGGAATTGCGCAAGGAATTCGAGAACCTGACGCGCAAGCTCGATGTCCCGACAAGCTGAATTGCCAACGTTGATGCAGGCCTAGTCGCGATGCAGCAGCGTGAGATTCACCTCTCGGTCCAGCACCCCTGTATGGACACAGACCGCTCCGCAAAGCTCCGTTCCAGCATCGAACTCGACGAGAGAATAAGCCTTAGCTGCTTCAACATTGCCATCGATCGAAATAATGCGCGCTGCGGTGCCGGGTTGAACCGAAACCACGAAGCTGTCGAGTCCCCGCTTGATCCCTTCACCCGTAGCTTTCACGAAGGCTTCCTTGCGCGTCCAGCATCGAAAGAACGCCTCTAGCTGTTCTGGCTCAGACAGCGCTTCGAGTGCTGCCACTTCTTCGATTGAGAAATAGCGCTGCGCAAGTCCGTCGCGAACAGAACGGACCCTTTCAATGTCAATGCCAACTTCCGCCGACCGGCAAAGCGCGATCGCTGCATCGCCGCCAGTATGGGTGACGTTGAAGTGAACGTGTTCACCAACATCGTTTTGTGCACGCAATGATGGCTTGCCACTGGGGCTAATATCGAAGGCCAGCGCCGCAGGATCGTAACCCATTTGCCATCCAAGGACCTGCCGTAGACTGCCCCTTGCTGCAATGAACCGGTTACGATGACAAATCCGAACGAAGCGATCTGCCCTTTCGGCTTCCTCATCTGAAAGCAGTGTTCGCAGCTGTTGCAGTTCTTTATCAACCACGTCGAGCGAATAGCGCCAGATCTCAACGTTATGGATCATGAATTCACAGCGCTCACGGCCGGACGGCCCAGAAGACCCAGGCACATTTTCATCGCGGACCTGCCGCACCAACGCCAGCGGCTCCTCCTCCTGGAGGTTGCCAACTGCTTGCTCCCGATGCGCTGTTTCGATTGGCCTGAGCATTCCCGCTCTTCCAGGGAAGTTCCTCTTCAGCAGGTGGCGGTGCTGGACCAAGCATCGGTTTGGACTTCGGCACTGATTTGGGAACCGTAACGGGCTTGGAGAGCTTCTTTGGCGGCGTCTTCAATGTGACCGGCTGACGTTTTGTCCGGTCGACGGGCTTTGGTGCAATCCGTGTGACTTGCGGCGCGGCAGGAGCGAGAGCTGCCTCACGTTCTTCGCTCAATTTGGAGATCGCCCCGTAGAAGGGCATCAGCCTTGGCGTCCGTTGGCTCTTGGCAAGTTTTGTCGAGACCTGCGCGGCGAATTTTTCCACGAGTTCGCTCCGAGCCTCGACAGGTTTGCTATAGTGCAGATGAACGACCCGATAACCGCGCTCCTTCAGTCCCTCGAGGATCGCAGGTAGCGCCTTTGCGGTTACCGGCTTGATATCGTGAAACAACAAGATCCCGCTCCCATTGCTGTCCAGCCGCTTGAGCGTGACTCGAGCCAATTCTTCGTGGCTTGCAATGAAGCTGTCGTCGGAGACAACATCAACGGTGAATGTCGCGATGCCCCGGTCCTGCAGATACTTCAGGAGTGGAGCAGAATCGTTGAGTCCGGTGAACCGAAAGAACGGAGCGATACCGCCACCCGTCGCTGCCTCCAACGCGGCAAACCCACGCTCAATTTCAGCGTGAGCGTTCGCGAGTTTCATCTTCGGTAAATGCCGCGGGTGCGACCAGGTATGGCCGCCTAATGTATGACCGCGTGCCAGGATCTCACGTGCCACATCCGGATAGGCCACCGCCATCTTGCCGACCGCAAAGAAGGTCGCTTTTGTGCAGTGCTCTTCCAATGTGTCGAGTATCTTGGGCGTCACCCAAGGGCTTGGCCCATCATCGAAAGACAGGACAACTTCTTTGTCTCTGAGAAACGACGGCTCCTGCTGTTGGGTGGTGAGGCGGCCAAACAGCGGTCCCGAAGTTGCTTCCACTTCGACGACCCGTTCCAGGCCAACGGCCGTTTCGGAATGCGCGCACTCTCCCGCCTGGGCTTGGCCTGACGCCAAGACCGTTTGGGCTCCAATAAGAACCACGGCTGCGGCTCGTGCAATGCGCATGCAGCTCCCGTTCGATTTACCCTACAAGGTAGCTCCGACGCTGGGCGGCAGGACGACGCCCCAGGCGCGGGCCGGCTGGCTGCCGGATTTCCGGCAAACGACGACCGAGTATACACACGAAAAGGCCGGTTGATGGCGCAAGACGCAATACGAAGAAACGCCTGTTTGTCCACAAGATTGGGACTGTGAGGGCACAATAGCTTGCTGACTGGCGCGGCGCCGCCTTGTCGTACACCAGTACACCAACGTGGAAATCTTCAGTTGTTGAAAAAGTTCTCGCGCCAGTCCTCGTTGACAGGACCCTTCAGCGCCTTAGGCCTATTCTGGGTCCTTGGCGGTTGCGCGATGTCGGCCCGTCGTTCTGTGTTTTCGATAAGGGATTCGCGCAATTCTTCAACTGGCGACCGCACAAGCCCGGAACGCTCAGGCAGCGGTCCCTTAAACAAACCCGGTGGCTCTATTTTCAATGGCTTGGCCAATGGAAATTCGCTCGCAGACGCCACCGGCCAGACAATCGAGCGTGACGAAAGTGGGCGGCTATTGGCGTACTTCTTCCGCTTCTCTGCTAGACCCTCGGCCATTTCGTCATAGCGCGCTATCGTCTTGATGGGGCTCTTCGGCACGATGTGGACAACCTTGTACCCTTCTCGCGCCAACGCATCCAGAAGATCGGAAACGCCAGCGGCAGTTGAACGCTGGATGTCATGCATCAGCACGATCCCTTTGCCTTTCCGCTTGAGCGTGCTCAACACCCGGTTCTTCATCGTCGAGCCGGAGCGTGTACGGAAGTCGAGTGAGTCGACATCGATCGAAAAGATGCCCTGATTGCGGCCCTTCAATTGAGTCTGCATCCGCGCGGGATCACTGAGGTAAGGGAAGCGGAAAAACGGCGCAACGGGTTTTCCAAGTGCCAAAGAAACTGCACTGACGCCAAGTTCAATTTCATTTTCACCGCTAGCCGTGCTGAGGCGGCCTTGCATCTTGTGTGACCACGTATGCGTTCCAATCGTATGCCCACGCCTGTCGATCTCGCGAACCATGGCCGGATCGACAAGCGCCATCCGCCCAACCATGAAGAAGGTCGCTTTGGTACAATGTCGCTCAAGGGCGTTCAGCACCGCGGTCGTTTTTCTCCGCAACGGTCCATCGTCGAACGTCAAAACAATTTCGCCGGGCTTCAGGAAGTCGATCTCTTTGTACTGATTGTTACCGAAGCGAGGTCCACCGGACGTGTCGATCTCCACGACGCGCGAGACGCCCAGGATCCCATTGCGTTCCGCGCACCCAGGTCTTTCTTGGTCCGCGTCCGCCGCATCGGCTCCGCCAAGCACCACGCCTGCCGCCGCTAACAGCGCCGCAGCAATAGAGGTTCCTGCCACCCGCATCATTCGTCCATCCCTTATTCCGAGCTTGATCGCCAACGCGCGTCATAGGCTCCTAATGCGCACTTTACGAATGAACTCTGAATGAAACACAGCTTTTCCAGGTTCTTCTGGGTGCTTTCCCGGGCGCGTGATGCGTCCCAGCCTCATAAGTATGCTAACGAAACCAAAGAGTCGTTGATGAGCGTCAGTCAGGATATGCTGCGGCGCAGCAATTTGCTACGCTAAAGGATAAAAAGGGCTGACTGAGCTATGGATCCACAATCTGGAGAGGAAGTCGTCCCTACTGACGACAAGGTCGAGGAACCAGCCGAAAAAGAGCACGGTGAGGTCGTCAGCCGACTGGTCGGTGCAATCTCCGATGCGCTCGAATCCGATGACCGGGATGCGGTCCAAGCGCTGACGTCAGACTTGCGCGCCGCCGACCTGGCCGAGGCCATCGAGCTTCTCGGCCGGGAAGACCGAGTTCGAGTCATACATATGCTCGGTGAGGACTTCGACTACGATGTGTTCTCCGAACTCGACGAAACGGTTCGCGACGACCTTTCCGAAGAACTGCCCAACGAACTGCTGGCAAAGGCTGTCACCGAACTCGACACCGATGACGCAGCCTATCTGATCGAGAACCTCGAAGAAAGCGACCGCCAGGAGATCTTCGATCAGATTCCGTTCGAGGACCGTGCCGCCCTCGAACGCAACTTCGAATACGATGAAGACACCGCCGGCCGCATCATGCAGTCGGAATACGTCGCGGTAGCCCCCTTTTGGACCGTCGGTCGCGTGATCGATTACATGCGTGAAAGCGAGGAACTACCTGACACGTTCTCGGAAATCTTCGTTGTCGATCCAGGTTTTAAGGTGCTGGGCGCAGTGCAGCTTTCCCGCCTGCTGCGCACCAGGCGGGCAGTCCCCGTCAGCGAAATAATGAACCCGGACCGCTTCCAGATCCTCGCCACCCAGGATCAGGAGGAAGTCGCCCAGCAATTCCGCAAGTACGACCTCATGTCGGCCCCTGTTGTCGATGAGAACGAACGCCTCGTCGGTGTCGTCACCGTTGACGACGTCGTCGACGTTATCCAGGACGAGGCCGAAGAGGACATGCTGGCCCTCGGCGGCGTTGGTGACGAAACGCTCACCGACAGCGTTTATTGGACCGTTCGTTCGCGCGTGCCGTGGCTGGTCGTCAATCTTGCCACCGCCATTCTTGCTTCCCTCGTCATCCAGCAATTCGACGCGACCATCGAGCAGATGGTTGCGCTTGCCGTCCTCATGCCGATTGTGGCGTCCATGGGCGGCAACGCTGCGACACAGACCATGACGGTCACCGTTCGTGCGCTGGCAATGCACAAGCTTTCTCGCGTCAATGCGCCGAGGATCATCACTCGTGAAACCGTCGTCGGTCTGGCCAATGGGCTCATATTGTCGGTGATCAGCGCAGGCGTCGCCTATGTCTGGTTTGGTTCCGGCCCGCTCGCCCTCGTC
>JAJFHK010000122.1 GCA_021775655.1 Filomicrobium sp.
CTCGGCTGCCGCCCGCGGATTGGGCGCCCGGCCGGCTTCCTCGATGCCCTTCAAGAGCATCTGCCAGATCCGCGACAACAGCGCAGTCGACACCTTGCCGGCTATTGAGCCCGCACGGCGTACTTCTTCGGCCGACAGACCCTCCGAACCGTCTTCCGCACCGACTGTCTTGACGCGCGTCGAAAGGTGGACAGCTTCTGACAGGTCGCCAAGCGCTTGAACCGGGTCGGCCCCGTCGCGATGCAGGTCTTCTAACAGCTTCAGCGCGTCCCCAGGCTTCGCTCCAATTAAAGCCTCCAACAGATCGAAGATGCGCCCGCGATCAGCAAGTCCGAGCATCGTGCGAATGTCTTCGGCGCTGACTTTACCCTTTGAAAACGCAATTCCCTGATCGAGGATCGACAACCCGTCTCGCACCGAGCCTTCCGCAGCACGCGCGATCAGCATCAATGCCTCATCCTCGGCCTCCGCGCCTTCGGCAGAGACGATGCGCTTGAAGTGCTCGGAAAGCTCCGGAACGTCAACGCGGCGCAAATCGAAGCGCTGGCATCGTGACAGGACCGTCACCGGAACCTTGCGAATTTCTGTCGTCGCGAAGATAAACTTCACGTGCTCGGGTGGCTCTTCCAGCGTCTTGAGGAGCGCGTTGAACGCGCCCTTCGAGAGCATATGCACTTCGTCGATGATGAAAACCTTGAAGCGCGCGACGAGCGGCTTGTAGCGTGCGCTCTCGATAATCTCGCGGACGTTGTCGACACCAGTGTTGGAGGCTGCGTCCATCTCGATGACGTCGGCGTGCCGGCTTTCCATGATCTCGGCGCAGTGGCGACCATACTTGGCTGGGTCGTGCGGCAAGTCGACGGTCGGCCCGCCTTTGCCAGCCGCTGCGTCCATCGGTTCGAAGTTGAGAGCCCGTGCAAGGATGCGCGCCGTCGTCGTCTTTCCGACACCGCGCACACCGGTCAGCATATAGCCTTGTGCGATCCGCCCCTGTTCGAAGGCATTCTTCAACGTGGCGACCATCGCGTCCTGCCCGATCAGGTCGGTGAACGTCTGCGGCCGGTATTTGCGCGCGAGAACAACGTAAGGCTTATCCGCCCCCATCTCCGCGTCATCGAACATGCTGTCACTCATGTGGCCGGACTATACAGCCCCACACGACCTTGGGAAGTGTGGGCAAATTGGAGCCCCACACGACCTTGGGAAGTGTGGGCAAATTGGAGCCTCACACGACTTTAGGAAGTGTGAGCAGGGAGAGCGGCGGAGTGGATAGAAGTGTGGCTTGAGTGTTCCCGAATCAATCGAAAGAGGTTCAGCCAAAAGTTAGAAATCCGGAAGTTGACCTCAATGAATGCCCTACCAACCCCGGTGCCGAGCCAAAGGCACCGGGAGAAAGGCGACCCGGCGTGAGCGCCGCCCCAGTGGAGGGCCACGTTGGCCCGTGAACACAAGGTATCAGCTGCGGAGGACCGTTCGGCGCCGGATGCGCAAGGCAACGCCGAAGCGTGGGCATCTGAAGGCGCAATCATAAAAAGGCTGGCGGACGACCCGTATCCTGATCGTTAGGGCTGCTTCGTTCCCGACCTGACCCGGTTGGCGACGGATGCGTCCGCCGCCAGCCCACTCAGGGATATGCCGCTTTTGAAAGCCCATTGCAAGGCCCCCGGGACATCGCTGCCACCACCCATCCATCGCACAAGTTGCGCTTCCCCAGCGCTCCGTGCTCTTGTCTTGGTTCACGAAGGAGGAAGGCCAGGAATGAAGCCCACACTCGGTCCGACTGTCCTTTTCGACAGGCAAAGCGAAAAGCGTCCGGACAAGGAATATATGGAGGCGCTAATATCGGCGGAATCCTCCCTGTTCTTTGTGCTTGCCGGTGATAAGCCGGTCGTCGATTCGAACGAAGACCGCACGAGAACAAGCATCCACTGGTTCACGGGGCCAGAGGTGACCGAATTGGGCTTGGCGCTCGGCGAAGCGATTTTCCTTGGCCTCGACCCGGCAGACGGAGCCGCCAAGTTCGCCGTTGCCACCAGCGAGCACTACGCCCGCGGTGCCCCGCAGGCCCGCGATGCGCTGAAAAACCGCGTGGAGATCCGGACGCTCGCAGCCCAAGGAGCCATGCCGCAATCCGAGCTGGCATTCGTGGCGCAGGCTGCCTCCCTTGGGCATTGGCACGAAAACAACCGCTGCTGCGGACGCTGCGGAGGCTCGACGAACGTGAAGCAGGGCGGCTGGAAACGAAAATGCTGGGCGTGCGGCTACGAAACGTTCCCGCGCGTCGACCCGGTCGTCATCATGGTGATCACCGATGGAGACAACATCGTCCTCGCCCACGAAGACCGCTTCCCCGACAAAATGTATTCGACGCTCGCCGGTTACGTTGAACCAGGCGATGACATCGAGCACGCCGTGCGCCGCGAGACGAAGGAAGAAGTCGGCCTGGACGTAGGCGAAGTTAAGCTGCTGGGATCACAGCCTTGGCCGTTCCCGCATTCGCTGATGCTGGGCTGCGTTGGCCATGCCGAGCACAAGGAACTCGTGATCGACGCCGCCGAAATTGAGCAGGCCGCTTGGTATTCGCGCGAAGAAGCCCAAGCCATGCTGGAGGGTAAGCACGCCGACGAGCTGTGGTTGCCTGGTCCTCAATCGATGGCGCACCAACTCGTAAAGGCGTGGCTGGCGAAGGAAGCCTGAATACCCCGGCAAACCGGCCAATATACCTCTACTGTGGCATCCAGTCGCTTGCCGTTCGCAATTGACTGGCTATTGTTCCCGACCATGAAGGTTCTGCGACAGTCGCGTACAGTGAAGCGCACTGCGGCATGGTCGGCGCTTGTTGCCACCCTGCTGCACGTCGTAATGCTGTCGCTGCACATCACAGCGTCTTTTGAGCGGGCGATTTCTGCGCCTGGTGAATCAGCCAATCTTGCTATCCACGCGCTGTGCGGCCCTGGCGTCCCGTCAGGACTGGCCGACGACACGTCTGACCTTCCTGCCCAACCCAATAAGTCATTAAGCAGTTGTCCGGTTTGTACTGGAACCGCACCGGCTGCTTGCCTGACGGCTCCTGAAACTAATTTCTCGCCGGTAGTGTTCGATCTAACCGCTGCGCCTACGCGTCCCGAACATGCGATCGCACCTGCCCGCCGGCAGCATATCGTAGGCTCAATTCGCGGCCCCCCAGATCTGGCCTGAACTCCGTCAGTTAAACCCTCCAGTACGTCGCGCTTGCTCGATTGGCTCGCTGACGCTGGGGCCCGACATCAAGTTCAAGTCAGGTTAGACCAATGAAACTCTACAAGAATGCTGGCGCACTGCCAGCCAGCGCTTTGATAGCGCTGTTCACTGCAACCGCATCTCCCCTCGCAGCCCTTGCCGACGATCTTCCCCCTGCTGGATTTTCCGTTTCCGGCGGCGGCCACAGCCACGGCGGTGTTCGCGCCGACGGACACGCACCGATCGGCGTCATGGGCGACCACATGCACAAGAAGGGCGAGTGGATGTTCTCCTACCGATTCATGCGAATGGAGATGGAAGGTAACCGAATTGGCACCGATGAGGTCACGCCCGAAGAGATCGCAACGAGTGTGCCGAACTCGAATGCCGTCACCACCCCGACCGGAATGACCGTTGTCCCGCCATTCTTGCGCGTCGTGCCAACGCAAATGACGATGGACATGCATATGTTCGGAGCGATGTACGCTCCCACCGACAACCTAACCCTGATGGCCATGCTGCCGTTGGTCCGCAAAGAAATGGATCACGTCACCTTCTCGCCGATGCCGGGCGCGACGCGAATCGGCAGGTTCACCACGGTCTCTGAGGGTGTCGGCGATCTGAAGTTTGGCGGCCTTTATCGCCTCTACGATGATCAAGTGAATCACTTCCACCTAAATCTTGGGATCAGTGCGCCGACCGGTTCTCTGGAAGAACATGACCGGATACTTGATCCGTTTGGCCGCACGCCGGAAGTCCGGCTGCCATATGCCATGCAGCTTGGTTCAGGCACCTGGGATTTATTACCGGGCCTGACATACACCGGCCGCTCGGGCGACGTCTCATGGGGCGCGCAATACACTGCTGAAATCCGCCTTGAGGATAAAAATGCGGAAGGCTACGCCTGGGGTGACAAGCACTCTGTAACCGGTTGGGTCGGCTACCAGTTTGCACCATGGATCAGCGCATCTTTCCGCGCCAACTACATGACGCAGGATTCAATCGAGGGCTTCGATCCGCGGATCGGCGGGCCTGTACAAACGGCCCATCCGGAATTCTTCGGCGGTGAACGCCTGGATCTTTTGGGCGGCGTCAATCTAATCGTGCCCGAGGGTCCGCTAAGGGGTCATCGCTTTGCACTCGAAGCCGGAGCGCCAGTCTACCAGGATCTCAACGGTCCCCAATTGGAAACTGACTGGATCCTCACTGTCGGCTGGCAGAAAGCTTTCTGAGACTAGGAGAACAATTATGCTGATTACGCACAAGAACCTGCTTCTAAATATCGCCTTCTGCGCCACCCTTGTGGTGGCTTCAATCATGACCATCGTTGCGGCAGACGCCCACGGCTATTCGCGCGAGGGACTGGAAATAAAGCATCCATGGACCAGGGTCGCACCTCCTGGCGCGAAGGTGGCTGTCGGTTTCATGAAGATCACCAACACGGGCAAAGAAGCCGATCGACTGATCGGTGGCAGCTTTGCGCTTTCTGACCGTGTAGAAGTCCACGAGATGTCCGTTACCGACGGTGTCATGCGTATGGGCGAGGTTAAGGGCGGTTTGGAAGTCGTGCCGGGTGCCACGGTGGTATTGGAGCCGGGGAGCTATCACCTCATGTTGATGGGCCTATCGGGTTCACCCAAGCTGGATGAGCGGGTCAAAGGAACGCTGAGATTCGAAAAGGCAGGTGATATTGAGGTCGAGTTCGCCGTCGCCCCTCTCGGAGCGAAAAGCCATAGTGACAAGAATGGATCCCCCGACGCAAAGCACGAGCACGGCGGACATGACATGAAGCACCACCACTGATCCGCGCAGAGGAGCCAACCGATGGCAGCCAAGACAACACTATTAGCCCGCCTCAGATTCGCCTTGTGGGGACTTGTTGCGCTGGCTGCCGTCATTGCCGGGGCGCTGGTATTAGGTCACATGCAGGAGGCCGCCCGCCAGGGTGCCTCTCTGCCCGGCGCTGTACGCATCGGCGGTGAGTTCGAACTCATTGATCAGAATGGCAAAGCTTTTTCCAGTGAGCGTTTAAAGGCCAAACCACACGCCGTCTTCTTCGGCTTTACCCATTGCCCCGATATTTGCCCAACGACGCTTTACGAAATGACCAAGCATCTCGAAGCACTGGGCAGCAAGGCCAACGACCTCGCGGTTCTTTTCATTACGGTTGATCCCGCGCGCGATACACCTGAGCAGTTGAACAAGTACCTCTCCGCTTTCGATTCCCGCATCATTGGACTGTCCGGAAGTGAAGCTCAGGTCGCCGACGTTACAAAGAAATACCGTATCGTCGCCGAGAAGGTCGGCACGTCCGATGGCGGCTATACGATGAACCACACAGCCACCGTTTTCCTTTTCGATGGGAAGGGCACACTCGTTTCAACGCTTAGTTGGGAAGAAGATGAGAAAACGCGCCAGGCGAAATTGGATCGCCTCGCCGAGCGCGGTTAGCGCAATGCTGCAGCGCGCTTCTTGGCAAGCCCGTCCCAAATCGTCCTGATCCTTGCGGTATCCTCAATGCGTTCGAAGTCCTGGTCTTCGAGACGCCCGGCCAGCGAGCCGTCATGAAATAGGATCTCGACGGCGTGCGTGCTCTTCAACAGGATTTTGAATTCCTCTAGCCGCAAGACCGGTGGCTTCTTCGAGCCGCGCCCAGGTACGATTTCCGGCCTGCCCTCTAACATTGCCGGCTTGGACTTTGAGGCAGAACCATCCGCGCGGGATTTTGGCCAAACGTCGCTGCCCCAGATCACCGCGCTTATGTCCTGGTAGGCGAACTGGTGCACCGTCAGGTAGACCGCTTCGCCGGATTTGAGATCGACTGCGCCTTCCAGAACCGCGACATCATTTTCACCTAGATCAAAAGCGCACACACCAATCGGAGAAACGCGCGGGATCTTGTCCGTTCCAACCCTTGCAATAATGTCGGGCATGTTAAGACGGTGCCGTTTTGGAAAACACTTCAAGTAGTGCGTATTTGCTCCTTCGAGCCTACCGGCTGGGATTGGTAGATGCGCTCGAGCGTCGCGGACAAAGTCGCGAAATTGTATCGCGGTGAGTTCATCGATTTCTTTTTCTAAGTCCGCAAGTGACTTGGGCGCCTGTCGTTGCTGGTAGAAATAGGACAATACCGCTGCACCAAAGGCCATGGCGGCAATCAAAATCATCAGCGGGATCAACCAGGCCGGGCCAGTATCAAAATAGAATACATCGAATGTGGCCACCGCGATTGCAAGAAACATCGGTGCCGGCCAGCCACGGCTCCACAGGGCCTCGAAGAGTGAGAGCACCATCAACAAAAGCCCCGGCAGCAGAAAGACCAACCCGTCGGCCTGTCCAAGAATGTGCCTGTCGGTCTCCTCGGTAAGGATCACCTTCACAATTGGGGCGGCAAACAGCGCCAAGCCGGTTAGACCGACCACCCAGCGCAGCATCAACGTCGTCAACTTTGCCTTGAGGTATTCCTTCAGATTGCGGTCATGCTGCTTTGAGAAGTAATCATTCAGCAGGTTTTCAATGGCCTTACGCTTTGCTTTGGCTTCGCCGGTTGGCGTAGATCCGGATACGCCATTAGTTGCTGGGCCTGGTCCGCTCGAAGCGTTCTCCTGCATGGGGGAACTCCAACAAATCACAATCTAATGAACAAGCAACTGCAGAGGCTTACGCCACCCTATCTCATCGAAATAGCATAGCTCGCGAGCGAAGAGAGAATATTGGAATGGAAATCGACTTCAAATTCGGTTTCTGAAACGGAAGCTGTGACCGTGGTGCCTCACAACCAGCCGTCTACACGCAGCGGCCACCGTCGACTTCAATGGCAACGCCCGTGATGAATTCTGAGGCATCCTCCGCCAGGAACACAGCTGCATTTGCAATGTCGGATGGCCGTGACATCCGCCCCAGCGGAATTGTCGAAACAAATTTAGCGCGGTTCTCCGGCGTATCCGCCTGCCCCATGAACGTTTCCAAAAGTCCCGTTTCGCCGATCACCGGATTGATCGCATTAACGCGGATCTTTTTTGGCGCCAGTTCGGCTGCCAACGATTTTGTCAGGGTGATCGCGGCGCCTTTGGACCCGTTGTACCAAGTCAACCCCGGACGCGGCCTGACGCCTGCTGTCGAAGCCGTATTGATGATAACGCCGCCGCCACGCCGCTCCATGGCCGGCACGGCCGCAAGCGTGGTGAGATACAGCGACTTCACATTGACAGCGTAGATCCTGTCGAATTCGTCTTCCGTGACTTCCAGCACGGGCTTGTTGGCGTGCGTTGTCCCAGCGTTGTTGACCAGAATGTCGAGCCCGCCGAAATGGTCCACCGCCGCCGCGACCATCGCCTTCACGTCATCGCGGTTGGTGACATCGGCCTGGATGCCAAAGGCAGAATTGCCCAGGTGCGCAGCCGCAGATTGGGCTCCATCTGCATTCAGATCAGCGATGACGACGCGCGCGCCTTCGTGAACGTAAGCTTCGGCGATGCCGCGACCGAAGCCCGAAGCGGCCCCCGTAACAATGGCAACCTTATTCGTAAGGCGGCCCATGTCATCGGTGTCCTTGCATGGCAATCGGCGGTTTCGCCAAGCGTTCCATCTCTGCCCGATAGGGACTCGCCGGGTATGTCCCCAGAACGCGCACCTGGGTCGAAAAGAACGACAATTCTTCCAAAGCCAGCTGCACCATGCGTTCGGCGGGATGTCCTTCCACATCGGCGAAGAACATGGTTGCGTTGAAGCTCCCTTCCTGCTGGTAGCTTTCAAGCTTCGTCATGTTGACGCCGTTTGTCGCAAACCCGCCGAGTGCCTTGTAGAGGGCGGCGGGAACGTTGCGTACGCGAAACAGAAATGTTGTGATCACAGGTCCATCTTCGGGTTCGGCATCGTCCGGGTCGCGGGAAAGGATAACGAACCGGGTCGTATTGTGGACCTCGTCCTCGATATCGCTTTTCAAGATTTCGAGCCCATAGATTTCAGCAGCCAGTGTCGTGGCAATAGCCGCCTGCGTTGAATCGTCGTTTTCGGCGACCATCCGTGCCGACCCGGCGGTGTCAGCTTCGGGAATTGGCTTCAGCCCAAGCTTTCGTAGCGTATTGCGGCATTGCCCGAGCGCCTGGGTGTGACTGTGCGCGCGCTTTATGTCCTCTATCCGTGTGCCGGGTTTCGCGAGTAGCTGATGGCGCACCCGTAGAAAGTGCTCACCCACGATATATAATTCGGCCTCGGGTAGAAGATGATGTATGTCTGCTACCCTGCCGGCGACCGAATTCTCAATCGGAATCATTGCATAGACGGCATCGCCTGAACGAACCGCAGAGATGGCGTCCTCGAAGGTCGCGCAAGCGACGGCCTCCATCGCCGGGAACGCTTCAGCGCAAGCCACATGCGAATTCGCCCCCGGTTCACCTTGGAAAGCAATGCGCTCGCCCGGACGTTCGGCGCCCGATCGCTGGAAAGCAGCGCCGGGATCTTGCTTCGAATCTCTATTATTAGATGCGGTCATCTTGTGTCCGGTCGTTTTGCATCGACCGGCTGGGCCCGCGAAATGCGGCTGCGGCGGTCACCATTGGAGTCATTCAGATTGGCCAGAGTGTCAGTTGCGGGCAACCCCGAATTGAGCCCTGTTCATTCAGATTGTTGTTTATTCTCAAAGGCCTTTCGCGCCCGCTCCAAATCGGCGGGAGTATCGACACCGAGCGGAACAGTGTCA
>JAJFHK010000123.1 GCA_021775655.1 Filomicrobium sp.
CGCCGCCGCATTGAGGCATTGCTTCCCCCCGCCCTCGCCGCCTGGGGGCATCTCGCCAAAGAAATACGAGACCTCGTGACTTCACGGCTTGCGCCCGGCCCACAACGGCGAGAATTTTGGGAAAACTTTTCCGAGCGCGCGTTTGGCAATGCACCCGAAGCAGGCGACCGCAAGTCCGTCACTGATCTCATCGAGGAGATCGCGGCAGGTCCTGCGAGCACACAAGGTCAAGTCACGTTTATCGAAACCGTGCCAGGCGATCTTGAAATGCTTACGTTGAAGGCCGTACGCGCGCTGCAATCAGCAGACGTTATTATTTTCGACGAGCAGGTTTCTGACCAAATTCTAGAACTCGCCCGCCGCGAAGCCAGACGAATGCCGGCCAGCTCGTGTGGCGACCGCTCCGTCGACCAGCAAATCGACTCTGTTGACGTGATGATCGATACTGCCAATGAAGGCAAGCACGTTGCCCGGGTCTTCGCCGTCGGTGCGACCGATACAGAGTGCGCAAAGAACATGGTCGACCGCGTCAAGAAAGAGGGCATAGCCGTAATTCAAGTGCCGGGCGTCCTCTCGGCTACCAAAATAACTGGTGCAGGCTAAGCGCATGAATGCTCGTATTCACTAAAGTGCACTATCATTCAGGACTATGAATTTCCGCAATATGCAGATCCTGCCTGCCAAATATCGAGGCCGCATTCCGCGGCGCTTTCAACCTCTTCCTTTGTGGTAGTCGACCGTTACGCTCTACCGTGACATACTACGGCTCGTATCCTGGGCCGAATGCCGAACGCACTCGCGCTTCAGGCTCACCCAACTTCCTAAACATAGAACTCTCCGGTTGGTGAAACTCCCCGTATTGACAGGTGATTGTAGCATGTCTGAGACACGTTTTCGGGCTCTTGCGAGCACGAGCTTCCTCGCAGCCGTCTTCGTATTAGCGTTCCAGGCGTCAACCGCGTTCTCACAGGCGCCGCCGCCACCCGTCACCGTTGCAAAGCCGCTTTCCAAGAAGATAACCCAGTGGGACGAATTCTCGGGCCGCTTCGAACCCGTTGAAAGCGTCGAGGTTCGCCCGCGCGTTTCCGGGTTCATCGATAAGATCCACTTCAAGGATGGTCACATTGTCAGCGCAGGTGACCCGTTGTTCACAATCGACAAGCGTCCTTTCGAAATCATGGTCGAAAGCGCTCAAGCCACGATCGTGCAGCGCATGGCCGAGGTTGATCTCCAGGTATCTGAAGTTGAGCGCGCCCGGCCGCTCGTCGACTCTCGCACTATGACGCGGCGCGATTTCGAAACGCGCGAAGCCAACCTCGCAGTCGCCCGTGCACAACTGGCAGCTGCCGAAGCGACACTTCGGTCCGCCATGCTCGATCTCGAATGGTCCGTCGTTAAGGCTCCAATATCGGGACGCCTCTCAGACAGGCGAATCGATGTCGGTGCCCTCGTCACAGGAGGCGCCGGAGCATCGACGGTGCTGACAACGATCGTCAGCCTCGATCCCATCTACTTCGCGTTCGACGGATCGGAAGCCGATTATCTGCGTTACATCCGCCTTGCAAAGTCAGGCTCACGACCCTCTTCCCGAGACGAAGGCAACCCCGTCCGCATCATGCTCGCAGATGAAAAGGAATGGACGCGAACCGGCAAGATGGACTTCGTCGACAATCGACTTGATGCACGCTCCGGCACCATCCGTGGCCGGGCGATTGTCGACAATCCAGACCGCTTCTTGACACCCGGACTGTTCGGCAGACTTCAGCTCTTTGGCGGTGAGTTCGACGCTCTTCTGATTCCAGACAAAGCAATCGTTTCCGATCAGACCCGCAAAATCGTCTTTACGGTCGGCGAAGACAACGTTGTTGCAGCCAAACCTGTCGAACTCGGCCAGTTGCAGCCCAGCGGTCTACGCGTGATTACTTCAGGCCTCTCTGCTGACGATCAGGTTGTGATAAACGGGATCGCCAATCCCGCCGTGCGACCCGGTGCGAAGGTGAATTCCGAACCCGGCGAGATCGTCAACGCCGCCACGCAATAACATTTCCCCCTCTGGCTTGATTAACTCTCGCCAGAAAACGAACCAACTCAGTCACGAAGGCGACAATGCGCTTTTCCCATTTCTTCATCGACCGGCCGATCTTCGCGACTGTCCTGTCGTTGCTCATCACGATCATCGGCGCAATCGCTCAGACGACTTTGCCAGTCGCTGAATATCCCGAGATCGCACCGCCAACGGTAAGCATCATTGCGACCTATCCGGGCGCATCTGCCAAGGTGATTTCTGAAACCGTCGCCTCTCCAATCGAGCAGGAAGTCAATGGCGTTGACGGCATGCTCTACATCGCATCCCAATCAACGGGAGATGGCCAGCTGTCGATCAACGTCGTGTTCCGGCCCGGCACCGACATCGACCAGGCCCAGGTCCTGGTGCAAAACCGCGTCTCCGTCGTCGAACCCAGATTGCCCGAAGATGTCCGCCGGCTAGGCATTTCCGTACGCAA
>JAJFHK010000124.1 GCA_021775655.1 Filomicrobium sp.
CGACGCCATGATCATGCGCGGGTTTAGTTCCTGGATGCGCTTCCAAGTAAAGCCCATTCTGTCGAGAGCACCCGGCGCGAAATTCTCAACAAGCACGTCGCAGGTTTTTACCAACCGCTCGAGAACTTCCTTGCCCTTTTCGTTCTTCGTGTTGAGCGTGATCGAGCGCTTGTTATGGTTGAGCATCGTGAAGTAGAGGCTATCGGCCCCCGGTACGTCGACCAGTTGCTTTCGGGTGGCATCGCCGGCCCCCGGCCGCTCGACCTTGATAACATCGGCGCCGAACCAGGCCAAAAGCTGCGTACAGGTCGGCCCTGACTGAACGTGCGTGAAATCGAGGATCCTGACGCCTTCAAGCGCTTTGGTCATTTTCGTCGCCTCATACTTTTTTGTCGACGGTTCAAGCCGTCTATATTCATCAAGTTGGCGTACCGCCCCACCCCGACATGAGGCGGATCGGACGCTGCTATTAGCTCAGATACCATTACACCCCCGGGCATCAAAGCCCGAGGGTGCTATCGTTGTTTTGTTATTTGTACATCGTCTGGTTCTTCGTACCTGGAGCGTATTCTGTCGGGTCGACCCAGATATTCACGATCGCCGATCGTCCCGACTTCGCGATTTGTTCGCGAGCACGCAGTAGCGCCGGTTGGATATCTTCCGCGTTATGGACTTCTTCGCCATAGCCACCCAGCATCTCAGCGAATTTCGAGAACGGAATATCGCCAAGCAGGTTGCCGACATTGCCGCGCTGCTCACCGTACTTCGAAATCTGCCCGTAGCGGATCTGATTCATCGCCGAGTTATTGCCAATGACGGCAAGATAGGGCGCGCCAAAGCGGTTGGCCGTCTCCATATCGAAGCCCGTCATGCCAAATGAGCCGTCGCCGTAGTAGCACATCACTTCTTTATTTGGATGCGCCAACTTTGCTGCCAGCGCGAAGCCAGTGCCGACGCCAAGCGAACCAAGCGCACCGGGATCCATCCACTGGCCGGGTGCGCGCGGACGAACAGCCTGCGCCGAAATCGTCACGACGTCGCCACCGTCACCGATGTAGATGGTGTCTTCACCGAGGAATTCATTAATCTCCCAGGCAACACGGAACGGGTGGATCGGAGAACGGTCGGACGTGAACAACGGCATCAGCTTTTCGAGGGCCATCGCTTCGGCTTCGCGCAGCTTGTCCATCCACTGCTTGCGTGCCTGCCGCTTGCCATTGTCGATCTTCGCAGAAGCTGCATCGAGAACCGCGCCGAGGATTGCGCCGGGATGTCCGACGAGCCCCAGCGAAATATCGCGGTTCTTGCCGACCGTCTTATAATCGAGATCGATCTGCACGAGCTTGACGTCCGGCGAAATTCGTTTGCCATACCCCATGCGGAAGTCGAACGGCGTTCCCACGATGACGATAACGTCAGCGTTCTTAAATGCCAGCGACCGCGTCCGGTCGAAGTGATGTGGGTCGCCCGGCGGAAGCATGCCGCGGCTCGCACCATTCAGGTAACCAGGAATGTCGAGGCCGCGCAGTAGTGCGATGGCTTCATCCTGACCGCGGGCTGCAAACACCTGCTGACCGTAGAGAATTGCCGGACGTTCGGCATTGACGAGAAGATCTGCAAGTTTCTCGATGTCGTTGGGATCGCCAGTCCCGCGTACCGAAGCACGATAAGCGCCTTCCTTAGGTATGACAGCATTATCGATATGAACTTCCTTGTCGAGGATATCGCGCGGAATTTCGAGGTAGGCGGGACCGTACGCACCGGCAAAGCACTCGCGCGCTGCCATCGAAATCATATCGGCAACACGCTCGGTAGAACGCACGCTGTCAGAAAACTTAGTGATCGGCCGCATCATATCGACATGCGGCAAATCCTGCAGCGATCCCATGCGGTGTTGCGTCATGCCGCCCTGGCCACCGATGTGCAAAATGGGGCTTTCCGAACGGAACGCCGTCGCAACGCCTGTAACCGCATTTGTGCAACCCGGACCAGCAGTTGTCACGACGCATCCAAGCTTGCCTGTCTGGCGCGCGTAGCCATCGGCAGCATGCGCGGCGACCTGTTCGTGGCGTACATCGATGATGCGAATTCCCTCATCAATGCAGCCGTCATAAATGTCGATGATGTGGCCGCCACATAGCGTGAAGATCGTGTCCACGCCTTCACTCTTCAGCGCTTTGGCGACCAGCCGGCCACCCGATACGATGTTTGGATCAGAACTCTTTCGCGCGAGCGTATCATCGGCCGTATTCGTTTTGGTTGTCGCCGCCATGAGCAGTCTCCCATGAGTTTACGGGCGCTTTGCCCGGTTGTGCCAGCCCATCACCGGATTTGCGGTGTGCCGGCCAATCTAGTGAACCCCAACACCGGCTTGCCGGGTGTTGGCCAACTAGCAATTCTTCATTCGATGTCGACGTAGCGCTCGACGTGATCGCGGAGCCGCATTGTGTGGTCGCACACAAACTTTCCGGCTCGTTCCCCATCACGTGACTCGAGCGCTTCTATGATTTCCATATGGTCTGCTATCGAACGTTTCGCCCGATCGTTTTCAAAGATCGCGCGATTTCGAATCGCACGAACGTGCACGAACAAGCCGTCCGTGATGTCGGAGATCAGCTGGTTTTTGCCGAGCCCGATAATGGCCTGATGGAACGTGATGTTCGCGTCCGAGTATTCACCCATCCTGCGTGCCACAGCGTCCTGACCGAAATCGTCAACCAATTCGTGTAGCGCGGCGATCTCGTTGTCATCGGCCACGGTGCAGGCAAGTGTCGCTGCCATGCTTTCAAGCGCGGCCCAGACCGTGATCATCTCCATGATTTCGGCCTTGGTTTTGCGCACGATGAAAATGCCCCGTCGGGCAACGACGCGCACCAAGCCTTCCTGGTCGAGCTGGGCAAGCGCCTCACGCAGCGGCGTCCGAGAGATTCCAAATTTTGCCGAGAGATCGCGCTCATCGAGCCGCAACTCGACTTTGCTGTCGTAAATATTCATCTCGGTGATCGCCGCCTTGAGAGCCTTGTAGGCCCGAGCTTTGAGGCTCTGGCTCTCACCAATCGGCTCTACTGACAGTCGGTTGGCAGACATCACGGGCAGCCTTCAGTCTGTGTGTCGCCGGGCATTGGGACCAGAAAGCTGGCACAACCCATCACCCAGAGAAGCAATTCTAACACTAACTGGCATACAATATACCAGCATACTATTTATTCCTCAAGCAATTCTCGCGCTGACTTCGAATTTGCGACCAAAAGAGTTGGTCAGCAGGCTACCGAAGCCCGGCAACCGCTTATTTTCATCACGCGTTATCGCTGATCTTGGCTTTACCGCCACCCATCACCAGTCGATATAGCGGCATCAGTGCTGGCACGAACAGCAATACCAAAGCGACCACCATGATCGGTCCGGAGTACGGGCGATAGAAGAAGGTCATCGGATCACCACCGCTGATCAACAGCGACTGCCGCAGCGCCGGTTCCGTCAGCGGGCCAAGCACGATGGCGAGAACCGCGGGCGCTACCGGATAATCAAGCTTTCTCAATAGGTACCCAACAATCCCGAAGACAAGCATGAGCCATACATCGTGCATGTCTTGAGTCGGCGCATACCCGCCGACCAGGCACAAGGTCAGGATAATCGGCGCCAGGATCGTGAATGGTAGTTTCAAAACCCAGATGAACGCCGGGATGAACAGGATATTGAGAACCAGCGCGAAGAAATTGGCGACGTAAAGAGACGCGATCAAACCCCAAACGAAATCCGGGTTCGACGTAAACAGACGCGGCCCAGGCTCAAGACCCCAGATCACCATACCGCCGAGAAGAATAGCAGTCGTCGGCGAACCTGGAATACCCAGCGTCATCATCGGCAGCATCGATCCGGTACTGGCCGAGTTATTCGCCGCTTCAGTTGCTACGACACCTTCCACATTTCCCTTGCCAAATGTTTCGGGATGCTTCTA
>JAJFHK010000125.1 GCA_021775655.1 Filomicrobium sp.
GGCACCGGCGGTCGACATGGTGGCGATGGCGACCATCGACGGCGCGCGGGCGCTGCACATGGCCGCCGAGGTCGGGTCGCTGGAGGTCGGCAAGTGCGCCGATGTCGTCGTGGTCGACACCCGCGCGACCCACATGCGGCCACTGTACGACGCCTACGCCGCGCTGGTTTACGCGGCCCAGGCATCGGACGTACGCACGACGGTAGTCGGCGGCGACGTGGTAATGCACGACCGGCAATTGCGGACACTATCGCGCGCGGACGTCTACCGCGAGGCCGGGCGGCTAACAGGCACTATCGGACGAATTGCCGCGACGCTGTAGGCACCAGCACGGATGGTTTGTCGCAGGTTGGTTGTCCACGCCAGCGTAGACGGAGAGTTCGGATCGCCGCCGCAAATATCACCGCCCCGATTACTTGGCAGCGGACGGCCACCATCACAAGCGTGCGGCCGACGAAATCGGCATCGTGTAGGAAAGCCTTTACCATTTTTGGTTAATACGATGGTAACGGTGACATTAAGCAGGCGATTTCCGGACCACCCATGGCCTCAAGCAACAGGACCAATCAAGATAGTGACGTCTTGTCATTCGAGGATGATGGCACCGCGCAACGATTGGTAGGTCAAGAGCTGCCCGACGCTACGCTCCCGCACCCAGCCACTGAAGATCAGTCGGATCAGATGCGCGCCCGCGCATTCATGATTCAACACTTCACGAACGCCCGACGGAGTGTTGCGGTTGAGAAAGATCGACGTCCGGTGGTGTTGACCACCGCGCAAGGCACGCACATTACCGGACCACAATCGCCGAGAACTGTTGGCTTCGCCGAAGTCTTGACGGAGTCTTGGGGCGATTGGGACCATCAGAAGGGCGCCAGACTCGGCGCACCAGGCGAGTTCGTTGTCACCCATTCAAGCGGCTCGCCGGGGGTTGAGAAAAGAGATGTTGGGGTGCCACCGAACGCCCTACTTCGGTTCACGGTCACGGGGACCTTTCGCACGATCAATCAGAAATCCTATCTGGTGGCATTCGACCCTGATAACGATCTGGTCCTGACGCCGACTCACTATATTCCGGCGTCGGCAATCAACGCCTGTCACGAAGTGCTCTTCCGGACCTTGAGCCGAACCAGGCGGTTGCATCTCCGCGTGCTTGTTGAACGACCTAAGGCAGGCGACACGTGCCGCCTGTTACAGGCAGAGCTGCAACAACTGAGACCCCAGCGGCGGTTCGCTGGTGAGCCCGTTATCGCAAGCCTTGCTTCTGTCCGCGGTCGTGAAGCAATGCTTGAGGACGCAGTCGCCAGCCTGTTGGACCAGGTCGACGTGCTACAGGTTTATCTGAACAATTACGCGGAAACGCCCGCGTTTCTGCGCGACCCTAGAATCGAAGTTGTACGCTCAGACGCGTATGGCGACCTCGGCGACGCCGGCAAGTTCTTCTGGGCCGGCGCCACCGATGAGCCGGGTTATAGACTGATTTGTGATGACGATCAGATCTTCCCGCCAGACTATTGCGAACACATGCTTCGCAAAGTGCGTGCGCTGGGGAATCAGGCCATCGTCGGCGTCCACGGTATTCTATTGAAGCAACCGGTTGCCAATTACTACGGCAGCAATGCTCGCCACGTTTGCAACTACCACCACCCAAGCGCGGCGGACTACCCCGTTCACGTGCTTGGTACGGGGGCCGTGGCGTACCACTCGTCTACTGTCCGTCTCGCACGTCGCGATTTCGGGCATCCGAACATGGCCGATATCTGGCTGGCGGTGCAGGCACAGAAGCAAGATGTGCCGTTGATATGTGTCGCGCGCCCGCACAATTGGATCATCCAGAACAAGCTAGCGACCCACGTGCCGACTATCTATGGCGAGTCAAACACGAAAACGGCGTCCGCTTACGACACCGCCGTTGTGCAAAGTCAGACGATGCGGGCGCACTGGCCGCTTACCATACGACAACCTACGGGGGTACCAAAGCGCCGCAAGTTGGTGATGGCGTTCCTGACCTGGAACCGCGTTGACTATCTCAAGCGGGCGGTGGAGACCTGGCTCCAGACCCGCAGTAGTGATCATGATTGGATAGTCATCATCGCCGACGATGGTTCTTCCGACGGGACAGCGGGTTACCTTGACCAGCTGCTTCTTCCTCATGAAGTGCATATCGTTGGTAACCAGGGGCGGTACGCCTGCGGGCAAACCAATACGGTCTTCGAGTTGGCGATGAAGATTGGTTTTGACGTCGGGTTTAAGGCGGACGACGACATTTACTTCACCCGCTCCGGTTGGGATCAGCTATATCTCGACGCAATTGAGAACAGCGGATTCGACCACCTATGCCACCTCAACGAACAACATTACACACGGCTTAGGCGGCGCGAAAAACCGGAATTCGAGCTACCTCAGCCAACTTTCGATCATTCGCAGTCGTGCAGCGCCCATATCGGTGTCGAGGACTGTGACGGCTGCCTGTTTACGTTCACACCCAAGATGATCGAGCGCGTTGGATATTGCGACGAAGAGAACTTCCCAATCCGTGGGCAATGGCACATCGACTATTCCGCGCGGGCTTGCCGGGAAGGTTTCAACCGGGCTGACACGTTTTTTGATGCCCAGGGCAGCAACGATTTCATCGGCCTACAGGCGAACGGCGATGAATATCGGTGCAGCCTACCCTGGGGCGACGAATACGAAGAGACCAAGCAACCCGAAGTCTTGCAGCGCCGCACTGCAATTATTCGAGACCGGTCGCGGTGCCATGTAGTGGCGCCGCCGCCGCGCTGGCCGCGCCGAGACAGGTCGGCGCTGACGGTCAATGCGATCTTCGATAAGGTGTTCGTTATTAACCTCGAGCGGCGGCCCGATAGACTGCGGCGGGTTGTTGAACAGGCCGATCGGTTGTCGATAGATATTGAGCGGTTTGAGGCCGTCGATGGCATGGCCATACCGGTCCGGGACGCCTGGGGTAGATACAAGACGAGCTCTCTGGTTGAACCGCCCGCGGGTGTTCGGCCCGTGGAAAACTCCAGACATTTTTATCTGGATTACGATAGCGATGTCGCGCGGGTCGCCTATCGCGAGCAAATAATCAACCGCAAGGCAATTACCAGCGCAGGTGCCTGGGGTTATTTACAGACCATGATTGCGCTCTTGGAACGGGCGATCGAGGACGATCTAGAGACATTTCTCGTCTTGGACGATGACGCTATTTTCCATCGCAATTTCAATAGGTTGTTCGCGACGACAATTGGCAAAGTGCCCGGCGAGTGGCGGGTCATCCAACTCGGCGCCCTTCAGTATCACTGGGAGCGTGATTGGATTGAGTGGCACACCGACGACCTGTATCGGTGCAGGGGGTCGAGTATCGGCTCCCACGCCGTCGGCTATCATCGCGATTGTATTCCCATGCTTCTCCATCGCTGCAGACTGTTCGATCTGGCGTATGATATCGGAGCTTTGCACACGGTGAAAAAAGCCTTCTCCGAGAGCTGCTTCACGTTCTATCCAAACTTGGTGATTCAGGACACCAGCGAGAGCGACATCAACACCTCCGACGTACAGGTCGATGAAGGGAGCAAGCCAAGCAACGTCTATCGCTGGCAGTTAGCGGACTACATGATGCGGCCTGCTGGCCCGGTGACCACCACCAATTCAGACGAGGATTGGGCTGAAGCGCGTACAGGGACATGATCGGTTCCCTGGCAACGATGGAAAAACGCCCAACGAAGTTGTCGTGCTTTTGTGGCTGTCTGGAGTTTGAGCCGGGCCCTGAGGGGCGGTTGAGCTGGGATGGCAAAGCGCCGAAGTGTAAGCAGTGCGGCTCGCTCGAAAGGCATCGCGCGATTCGGACAGTCTACGCTCCACTGATCGACCTACTAAAATCGCGGGCGTGTCTGCAATTTGCACGCGATATTAGTATCGACCCAGGGTGGTTCGGAAGCTACGAAAGTTCCCAATTCGGGCGAGAAAATAGCCTTGATGTGATGGCGATCGACCGTGACAACGTGTCCTACGATTGGCTCATCCTCAATCATGTGTTGGAGCATGTGAGCGACGATATTGGCGCGTTGGGGGAATTAGGCCGAGTGACCAAGATGTCAGGTGTCATTCAGCTGACGATTCCAAATCCCGCCCGGATGCTGAAAACTGAGGATTGGGGCTATGCTGACCAGGAAAAAAACGAACATTTTCGTGTCTACGGTTCTGATTTCCCAGACCGTATCCGGCAATCATCGTTCGATGGTAAGGCGATCCAGGCAATTGCGCTGGATCCGGTGACGGGTGACCACGAGATCATATATTTCTTATCACGCGACTTCGCCCTGCTGGGGGCGATTGGCAGCTACCTGATGGATCACGGCATTGTGGTGCTGCGGGCGGTATAGGTTGTACCGGAGGAATATTTGGATCTGTTGGAGGCCGAGCACCACCCGTCCAAGTCGTTATCTTGGTGTTAAAGAGAGCCTATTAGAGTGTGATGGAATCATACTCTAGCAACGCCCAACAGGTCCGCTGAGCCATGCCTCCACCGCCAATGCTGGGATCGCTGTCTAAGAGCGAAAACCAAGGCCAGGCCGTCGGCCCTCGCTCACCGGATCCAACGCCCGGGCTTCGCAAGTCGCTCCCTCCAGCAATCTTCTTCGCGCATCCGGCGCGTATTGGCGGCGTGCTCTGGGTCCAAGGTTGGGTTGTTGATACCGCGTCCGGCACCAGCGCCAACATTCGAATTGTGGCAGCTGGGCAGAATACGGGCTGCTTCCCAGTCAATATTGACCGCCCAGATGTCCGGAAAGTCGTGTCGACGGCGCCGCTGCGTTGTGGCTTCGAATACTTCATTCCCATTGGGCACGATCCAGTGCCCGGCGAGCGGCTGAAATTGTGCTTGGTTTCCTGCGGTGGCGGCGCGGTCGACCTCGGCCG
>JAJFHK010000126.1 GCA_021775655.1 Filomicrobium sp.
CGTATGCATCCTGGTGCAGGCTGCCACCGAGTGCGACGTTGAGCATTTGCGCGCCCCGGCAGATTCCTAGAACGGGTTTGTTTGCGTCCAGTGCTTCGAGTATCAGCCGGCGCTCAAGTTCATCGCGTTCAGGATCGAGTCGCGCGGTGCTTACAAGCTCGCCTCGATAGAGTTCCGGTGCGATATCGTCGCCGCCACCGATAATCAAACCGTCGACCGAGCTGATGTCGGCGTCGCGCGAAGTGTCCCAGCGTACGGCGCGTGCACCCGCCAGCCGCAGACTGAGCATCATTAGCGGGAAGATCCGGTAGCCTGATCTCCGAGAGGTTGTGACACCGACTATCGGATGGACGCCTCGCCGCTCGAGCGGGTCCGAAGTTTGCGGTGCTTGAGCGTCCATGTTCCCCCAAGTCTTTGAATTCGGACGACAACACAGGGACGAGAACGCCGTGTCAAGTTGAATGGTTCCATTGGTACGATGTAAGTGCCATTACGAATTTCGGCAGCTCCGGCTGGTTTCGAAATGAAAATGGTGCAACGAAAACAGCGACATCCCGCCCGATTGTAGAGCCAGTCGGTTGCGTCACGATGCGGCTTCGGACAAGCGCGAGGATGACAACCAATTGCAAATACGGCAGAAGTCACCTCGCAACATCCCCACGCCGGAGAATGATCGATGACCCGCCCATTTCATCTCGCCTTTCCCGTTCGCGATCTCGAAGAAAGCCGCGCTTTTTATGCAGGCAAACTCGGCTGCGGCACAGGGCGTGAAGACGCTCACTGGATCGACTTCGACCTGTTCGGCCATCAGATCGTCGCCCATCTCGACCCGGCGCTCAAAGATGCCGTTCAGGTGAGGAACGCTGTTGACGGCGCCGACGTGCCGGTACCGCACTTCGGTGTCGTACTCACCATGGCCGATTGGGAAAAGTTGCGTGACCGTCTTGAAGCCGAACAAGACACCCACTGGGTGATCACGCCCCGCGTCCGCTTCAAGGATGAGCCGGGCGAGCAGGCCACAATGTTCCTCCTCGATCCCTCCGGTAACGCACTCGAGTTCAAGGCGTTCGGTGACGACGCGATGCTGTTCGCGAAATAATTCCAACACGACTTCAGGAAGTATGGGTCGTTAAAAGCCAACCTCCAACACGACTTCAGGAAGTGTTGGCTCTCGAAAGTAAGCATCACAGAGAAGCGTACGGCGCCGGATGTTGGCCCGTAGGGGCCAATGGGCAACCGAAGGCGCAAACAAGTAGCCGTTTACTCAGCCGCGTCGAGGAAAGCGTTGACGGTCGCCTCGCTCGGCGCTTCGTTGAGCATGCCGAGCGCGTGCATGTAAACTTCGAGCACGCCTTCTTCTTCCTGGCGTTCGACGTCCGACTTCTTACGAAGCTGGACAATCTTGCGCATCGCTTTCGTGTCAAAGCCGATTGCTTTTGCTTCGGCGAACTTATCTTTGATATCGGAGGCGATTGCCTTCTTCTCCTCCTCGAGACGTTCGATCTGCTCGATGAATTGACGAAGCTGCGCCTGCGTCGAGGCTTGAAGCGTGGTCATTGGGCCACCTTTTTCTTGACGAGTTGGGAACAAACTGATGTTGGGGACGCAGAACGCAACAAATCGAAACGCTCGAACCGGGGAGCGCAACCCGTGTGGGCCTAGAACACCCAAAAATTGCGAGCTCTTATGAACTCTCACCTGACGACGGTAGCCGCGCAAACCGGGCCCTACAAGGTGTGACAAACGTTCTTCCAGACCTTTATTTCCTGTTCGGATCAAGAATGCGCTTGCACTGTGGCCTTGCCCGAAACCGCGCCACGCCCTATTCAGCTTGTGTTCAACAGAAAGCCCGCACTTTCCAGAACGCCACAATTGTTACAACAATCCGCCATAGAGCGCCGCTCTTGCAGCAGATACAGGGAAGACGAAGGGCGATTGGTCATGAAAGAAAAAAGCACCGTCGCGCTGGTCGATGACGAGCGCAATATTTTGAATTCGCTGCGGATGGCGTTGGAAGCAGAAGGCTTCAAAGTCCGCACGTACTCCGACGGCGCAGCAGCCCTCGAGGCCTTGAGCGAAGAGCCTGTCGACCTTGGCATCTTCGATATCAAGATGCCGCGCATGGACGGCATGGAACTGTTGCGTCGCGTGCGCCAGATTTCTGACATGCCGGTCATATTTCTGACCTCGAAGGACGAGGAAATTGACGAATTGTTCGGCCTCAAGATGGGTGCTGACGATTACATCGCCAAACCGTTTTCGCAGCGCCTCGTCGTTGAGCGTGTGAAAGCAGTCCTGCGCCGGGCAGGCGCCCGTGAACCAGGCGCGGTGCCCACCGAGGCCGCCAAGGTGCTCGAGCGCGGCATGTTGAAGCTCGACCCTGAGCGGCACACTTGCCACTGGGACGACAAGCCGGTCACATTGACTGTGACAGAGTTCCTAATCCTGCAGGCACTGGCTGCCCGGCCCGGCGTCGTTAAGACACGTGACGCGCTTATGGATGCGGCATATGACGATCAGGTCTATGTTGATGACCGCACTATCGACAGCCACATCAAGCGGCTGCGCAAGAAGTTCAAG
>JAJFHK010000127.1 GCA_021775655.1 Filomicrobium sp.
AACGATTTGTGGGGCCAACAGGTCGGGACCTTGGGGCAAGTTTCAAAAGGAACTCGACAAGCACAAATGGGATACGCCTTTTGGTTATCTGTTGTTGACGGGCCGCGAAGCTGGAATTGCTGCGAAAATTTTGGAAACAGCGCCAGCAAATAAGGCTGAATTGATTGACAAGTATTTGCGGCGTCTGAGGCTTGGTTCGCGCGGGCCTGCCGTTTCGGCGATGCAGATCAAAATGGGTTATACGGGAAAGTCTCAATACTTCGGCGCGTCAACGAGACGGAAGTTGACTGAGTTTGAGAGTGAAAAGGGCTTGAGTTCCGACAGCATCTATTCGCCTGCGGACGATGCCGCATTAGGGTGGGGAGCGTTCAAGGCGACGAGTCCGCCGGTAGGACCAGGTCAACCTGATGAGCCAAAGCCAGCCCCAGCCGGCCTGATGCCAGAGTCGCTAAAGCTCGTTGCTGGTCCTTCAGGTTCGACGCTGCAGCCTGACGGCAAGAAGCTCGAAGTTCTAAATGAAGGCACATGGTCAGTGGCCGATGGGACTGGCCGGTTGACGTTTACGCCCGTTAAGGGCTTCCACGGTGCCGTGACGCCGGTCACGTATCAAATTTCAGATTCTGCGGGCGGAACTGCAACGGCGAAGGTCTCGCTGACCGTACTTAGAGTGAACAAGGCGCCTGTCGTACAGGACGACGCGGTGCGAGTTGTCGAAGGTAAGCCGGTTACCGTCTCGGTGCTGGCAAACGATGCCGACACGGATGGAACGATCGATCCTACGAGTGTCGTACTTGTTGCCGCTTCGACAGGTAGTCAAATCTCCGCCGACCAAAAACAGGTCAGTGTTCCTAATAAAGGAATGTGGACGGTCGATCCCGCGAGCGGCGAAGTTAAATTCGCGCCAGTGGCTGGTTTTACCGGCATAGTGCGGACGACCTATGAAGTGACCGATGACGGTGGCGAAAAGGCGAGGGGCCAGGTAACTGTAACGGTCGCGCCGGAAACCAAGCCGCCGGTAGCTGCAGACGACGTTCTTCAGGCCGATCAAGGCGGCCCGGTTGTTATCGATGTGTTGAGTAATGATACGGCAGGGGTGGCGGCTGGATTGCCAGATCCTGTTACACCTTTGGACCCTGTACAGCCGGATCCGGTAACGCCCGTGCCTATTACGCCGACGCCTGGTACCGATGACGTAATCTACAGCGGCGGGATCAAATTCACCGAAGAACAACTCCGCCGATTTGCACCTAAGGCCAAGGAAAAATACATCCGTGCGCTTGCCGATCAAGGACCCCAGGTGCTCGCTCGGCATGGCGTCACTGCGAACCCGATGCGGTTTTGCCATTTCATGGCGCAGATCGGACATGAGTCCGGCGGCTTCACCATCGATACGGAGTCACTGAAATACACGACACCTGCTCGCCTCTGTAAGGTCTGGCCCAGTCGTTTTCCGTCAATTGCTTCGGCAGCGCCTTACTGCAACAACGAAGAGAAGCTCGCCAACAAGGTGTACGGCGGGCGCGTGAAGGATCTTGGTAACACCGAACCTGGAGACGGATACAAGTACCGTGGCCGCGGGCTAATCCAGACCACCGGGCGTGGCGGCTACCGGGTTCTCGGCAAGCGGGTTGGTGTAGATCTTGAGGGTAATCCGGACCTTGCGACTGACGGACCTGTTGCAGTGCTGGTTGCTGCACAGACGTGGACCGACCGGACGCGAAGCGGTCGTTCGATGAATCAGTTAGCTGATGCCAACAAGATCGAAGTTATTACGCTGCGCATCAATGGCGGCCATACAGGGCTTGACCACCGCCGGTCAGAGTTTGAACGCGCCTGGCAGATATGGGGGGATGGTGCTGCACCACGTGTGACAAACTCCGACGTTATTGAACGTGGCCAGCGCGGAGAGGCCGTAAAGACTGTCCAAAAGCTTTTGGTCAGGGCGGGCTACTTCCCGGCTGATGAAACAATCGACGGCATTTTTGGCGGCCAAACAATGAAGAAGGTGGCCACTTTCCAGTTCAACCACAACAAGACCGCTGTAGGAACCAGCAAGCTCAATGTTAACGGCATCGTTGACAAGAAAACATTGGAGGCGTTGAAAGCGGCTCCTGCTGTCGAACGACGAGCTAGGCGGGGGCATGTTGCGAGAAACGCACGCGATCCGCGCTATCTCGACAAGAAGCCTGGAGCGCGGGGACCCGACCGGCGTTATCAGACGCCGGGCGAGCCTGACCGGATGCCGGGTGTGCTGCAACTCGTCGGTGTAATGTTGGTGATTGCAGCGGTTGCAACGATTGTCATCGGTAAGTTCAGCGATAACGGCGGATTGAACTATTTCTTGCTTCCGATTCTGCTTGCGGGATTAAGCGCATTGAGCTTCGCCTGGGCGTCCCACCGCGCTTCGATAGCGGGGGGAAGCACCGTAGCAACAGGCGGCGAAGCCCGCAGTGCCGATCCATGGATCAATCAAACCGGTGAGTATGTCGCCCCGTCTCCGAAGCTGGATGAAGAGATTGTGGAGCCGGAATTTACTACAGAATATGAAGAACAAGCCGGGCTGCCCAATCTCGATGTACCGCTGCAGGAGTTTGGGTTGGATGAAAGCGAATTCGAAGAGACTGATCCGATTCGTTATGCGCCTGGGCTCTCAGAAGACATGGATTTGAGTGATACGCCGGCAATCGAAGTGCCCTTGCCGGGTATTGTACCCGAAGACAACCTCGAAGAACCCGGTGCGCCGGATAAGAGAAATGCATTCGGTGCAGTGCGCAGCCCCAGGGCCGCTGCATTCGATGTCTCGGCGCACAGTGTTCCGCTGGTGCTGATCAAGATGTTTGGGGGCGACAACAACCTTTCCCACCAGGTGGACAATGATCTCGAAGAGATTGCATCTGGAATTAGAGCCTGCGGCGGCAAGGCTGCGGTCTTAGCGCTTGCCGACTTGGAAGATGCTCCGGCGAGCATCATCGAAGTGACCCCATCAGGTCAACGGCGGACAATTATGCAGCTGGGTGAAATCGACACCGGCGATCCTGATACACTGGCCACTTTCGTGTCGCGGGCACTTGCAACGTATCCCGATTCTCGAAAAGCAATCGGATTCTGGGATCATGGTACTGGTGTTTTCGACGAGTTTGATGCCGATGAAATACTTCTCACGCGTAACTTGAAGCCACGCAAAGAGCGTCGCTCGCGGCCGGCTCGCCGGCTGCTCGTTCCTGCTAGTCAACGTGATCAGCTGAATTCCAATCCGACGACGCGTGGTATGCTGCATGACAGTACCGGGGGCGTTCTGACGAATGTCGAAGCGGGCCGCATGCTGCGTGCAGCCTTCTTCAGGGCTGGGCAGACGGCGCCGGTCGATCTCGTCTATTCTGATACCTGTCTTAACGGAATGATTGAGGTTCTTGAAGAACTCGGCGAATTCGCTCAATGCGTCGTGGCCTCGTCGGATACTGAGCCGGGTGCAGGATGGGATTATGAATCCTGGGTCGGTTCGGTTGGGCGTCAATTCCCAAACACGCCAGCGAAATGGGCGCAGAGTGCGGTG
>JAJFHK010000128.1 GCA_021775655.1 Filomicrobium sp.
GTTCTCAGGCAAGAACGCACAGATCCGCGTGCCGACCAGCATCACCTGCGAAAAGTGCGACGGTAGCGGCGCTAAGCCAGGCTCCAAACCGATCACTTGCCCCACCTGCTCAGGCGCGGGGAAAATCCGCGCCAGCCAGGGTTTTTTCACCATCGAGCGCCCCTGCCCGACCTGCCACGGTCGCGGCGAAACCATCAATGACCCCTGCTCCTCATGCAGCGGCGCCGGCCGCGTCACCAAAGAACGCACGCTGTCGGTCAACATCCCAGCCGGTGTTGAAGATGGGACGCGCATCAGGCTCGCTGGCGAGGGCGAAGCAGGAATGCGCGGCGGTCAGACCGGCGACCTCTATATTTTCCTATCGATCGAACCGCACCAAATTTTCCAACGCGACGGCTCCGACATTTTCTGCCGCGTACCGATCTCAATGACGACGGCGGCTCTCGGCGGCCAGATCGAGGTGCCGACCGTTGAAGGTTCAATCTCTCGCGTCAAAATTCCCGAAGCAACCCAAAGCGGCAAGCAATTCCGCCTGAAAAGTAAAGGCATGCCGGTTCTGCGATCCAAGCTGACAGGCGATATGTACATTCAGGTCGAAGTCGAAACTCCAACGAACCTGTCGAAACGCCAGCGCGAAATCCTCGAGGAATTTCAGAAGCTGAGTGGCGACGATACCAGCCCGGAAAGCCAAGGTTTCTTCGACCGTATGAAGGGCTTGTTCGACGGCGGCAAATCAAACTGAACCTAGCAGCGGGCCTCTGCGTATACGCGGCATGACGAACGTCTCCGCTCAGAGGAACCGCCCAGAAAATGTTCAGCCAAATTGCGAAATCGCCTGCCCGCACACTTTTAGCCCTGGCATCCGCCGGACTCATGCTCTTTGGCATCTCCTGCGTAACGACAATCGCAATGGCGCAGTCTGCCAGCCCTCCCGCACCAACCGGCGCAGCAGGGCCAGACCCTGAACGGCAAGTCCCGGACCTGGCCGCACTAGACTTTGGCAAAGCGCTTGTCACGCAACGCTGCGCCAATTGCCACGCTCTTGCCGAAGGCGAAGACCGATATTCCGCTCCATTGCACCATCTCTTCGGACGCGACCCTGGGTCGATCGAAGGTTATACTTTCTCGATCAACATGAAGAACATTGGGATCGCCTGGTCTCCCTCAACCCTCGACAATTGGCTTGAACAGACGACATTCAACACGCCTGACATCCGCATGCGCCACGTCGGAATTATCAACGCCGTGCAGCGAGCCGCTGTCATTGAATACCTGAAGAGTTTGCCTGGAAACGCCGGGGCAGCGCAAAAATAAGAAGAGGCCGACACGACCGCCAACCTCTTCCAATGCTCATATCATTCAACATCTACTGTGTGCTCAGTTCCGGCCGCCACGTCCGCCGTCATCATTGCGGAAACCGGCGCAGATGTCTTGAACTCGTGGATCATGACCGATCCACTGACAGATTTCCTGCTTCTTGCTCGGGTTTTGCCGAATGGCACGCGCACTAACCTTGCTGCCATAACCGCGTGCAACCGTAGCAAGATAATTGTCGCCGCAATACGGTGTGGAAATTTGATTGCCCTGAACGATTTGCCACTGCCCGTTGCATCGAATTCCTGCTTCCGCATTCGTCGCGAAAAGAGCTGGGCTTGCAGCAACGCCAAGCAGTGCTGCCGACGCAAACAATATCTGTTTCATCATATTGCCTTTCAATAAATTCCTACGCCGCACCGTCGGTGCCTTTGGGTATAATAGTGCCTCCCGACGCAGCAAGCTGCAACCCGGAGAACAGACAAGCTTTCTCACACCTGCGTGACGCCAGCGGCACGGACGCTGAGGGTCGATCAATCATAACGAACGCTTTCAACCGACAGATCACCGATTGCATCTGACTCGTATTGACAATCACGCGCAGGCCCGCGCTGGAAGACTTTCACCTTCACTAAAGCGGGCCAGCACATGCCTTTGCTCGGTAACCTTAAGCGCCCTCAGTCGGCTTCTGCCCACCGAGCTTATAGAGCCGCTGCAGCATGGCATCGAAGCCGCCCATCTCACCCGTATGAAGATCGATACGGCCGACCTTTTCAACGAGCTTCTCGAGTGCCTCCAATTCCTTCAAGCGCAGCAACAGCGGGTTATCATCCATCAATCGCGCCGTATTGAGCAGCGACCGCGTAGCAGCCGTCTCCTCCTGGCGACGAATTAGATTCGCCTTCGCGACCCGCTCAGCCTCAACGACCTTGTTGAGCAACTCGCGCACGTCACCTGGCAAGATGACGTCCTTGACGCCGATCTCACCGACCTCGATGCCAAGTTCACCAGCTCGCTTGGCTACGAACGCCCGAACCTCGTTATCGATCGTGTCGCGCGCGGCAAGAATATCGTCGAGCGTCCGCGTTGCCACCGCCTCACGAATGGCGAACTGCACCATCCGGTAAAGCGTATTGGCGACATCGCCAGAAGCCAGAGCTGCCTTCTCCGGATCGACGATCTTGAAGAAGGCCGTCAACGTAACCCGGATACCAACGCGGTCCTTGGTCAATATTTCCTGCGCCGTCACCTCCAACGGAGTCGGACGCAGATCGACTTTATGGACTTCGACCTTGCGGCCGACCTCCCAGAATGAGTGCCGACCCGGCTTAAGCGTCTCGGTCATTGCACCGTTCACGAACAGCAGGCCGACCTCATGCGCTTCCACGATCTCCGTGCGGAAGTAAGTCTTCGCAAATTGCGATAGCCGGTCGACGATACGGTCGGGTACACGTGGCGTCTCAGCTGCATCGATCCGCTCGACATCGATCTGCGTCAACGTCTTCCAGAATGCACGCGTCGTGTTTGGACGAACCAAGTAGAACGGCTCACCATCGAACGAAACGATGGCAACCTCTCCAGCACCCGTCTGCACGATCTCGAAGTGCTCGTCGGCAATGGCAGGATTCGTCTTTTCAAACATCAAGGCGCGCTCAGCCGGAATCTCGGCGCGCGTCACCTTGACGACCTCAGCGGAATATTCGCCGGTGAGATCCATCGTCTTAAACCGGCCCGGCCCAAGCAGTCGCACAAAGCGGCCATTGCGCGTCAGGAAGGCACGCTCACCATCCTTCACATCGATCTTAAACATACCGAAATTCAACATCGGTTTCGTCCTTCGAATATTCTTGTTGTTGTTCAATCGAAAATCATTCGTCGTCTGGATTCCGACCGCAAGTAAAAGGCCAGCGTCCTCATATGGGTCGCCAGCCGCCGATTTCCACACTCCCGTCGCGGACTTTCGCTTAAGCCGAAGAGCGACAGCCTTTTGCCGAGGCTGCGAACACCGGCCCGCCCGAAGGCAAAAGCGCGGCGCCGGGGCCTGGGCTCCAGCTGCATCTCCGCGGCGGTATCCGCGAACGTGCAAAGCGGCGGCAGTGCTGCCACCTTGTTCGCCCATCTTCCACCGAAGCTTCCGACAGACGCTCAAGATCGCCGGACCCGACGGCCGGCTTCCCGTGTTTGGTCAGTCTGGTCCAAAACCAGGTGCGTTTTTGAACACGCGGAGTGGGAATCGAACCCACGAATGCTGGATTAATAGTCCAGTGCCAACCATAGGCGTGGAGAAGCTAAAGGGAATCGAACCCTCGACCTGCCGGAGCTTAATCCGGCCGCTCTACCGCTGAGCTACAGCCTCGACCCTGAGACTAGCGGAACACGGACACCGCAATGCGGGCCGAACCAGCCGGGTCTCAACGAGCCCGGACACATGGCTTCGTACTCAAGGAGACGGTCGGCTAACGAAAAAGTAGGGCAGAAGTAAAGCAGCGAGGTTCATCTCGTGTTCGACCCAATTGCCGCAAGCGGGGTGACGACGGGCTGCTGTCGTCTTAAGACGAGCCATAGCAGACGAAACGTCCATCGGTGCCGGGGGCCCATGGCAACACCATGTCGCCCCGGAAAAGAAAACTAGAGGGAAGCATATGGGACGCCTCGCCAGGCCACGTGAAGAATTGCGCCAGAACTACGACGTTGTCATCGTCGGTTCCGGATACGGTGGCGCAGTTTCCGCGTCGCGGTTGGCACGCGCCGGCAAGAAAGTCGCCGTCCTCGAACGTGGCCGCGAATTTGTCACCGGAGAGTTTCCTGCACGCTTTCCAGAGTTGCGCAATGAACTACGCCTCACAAGCAAGTCAATGTCGTCCGGTTCACCGACCGCCCTGTTCGATCTTCGCATCGGCGATGACATTCACGTCCTTGTTGGTAATGGTTTAGGTGGGGGCTCGCTTATCAACGCAGGCGTTTGTCTGAGGCCAGACCCGCGTGTTTTCGGCGACGAAGTATGGCCTGGTCAGATCCGCCAGGACGGCCTGCTTGATGAAGGCTACCGCCGTGCCTCAGCTTGGGTTCGTCCGGCGACGCATCCGCGCGCTGCGGAGATGACAAAGTATCAGGCCATCGCCGGTGCCGCAGATGCAGCAGGCTGCACGATGCGCGACACACCTGTCGCCGTCAGCTTCGATGAATGCGTCAATCCCGCCGGAGTGCGCCAACCCGCCTGCACGTCCTGCGGAGACTGTTGCTCGGGCTGTAACGTCGGCGCCAAAAATACAGTCGCGTTGAGTTATCTTCCTGATTCCGTCCGACACGGGGCGGAGATCTTCACTGAGGTGAGCGTCCGCCGCGTTACCAGGAAATCTGGCGGCGGCTGGCGGGTTGAGGCCCGCCCGACAGTTAATAAAGAGGAGACCAATAACGTCATTCTTATTGAGGCCGGCATCGTCATCCTTGCTGCCGGAACGCTTGGCTCAACGGAAATCCTGCTGCGCTCCGCCCAATCCGGCCTGCCTGTTTCCGACCGGCTCGGCAAACGATTTTCTGCCAATGGCGATATCATCGCCTTCGGTTACGGCGGCGACCAGACGGTCAATGCGATTGGTATCGGTCATCCCGCCAAAATTGAGGGATTCGAAGTTGGCTCTGCTGTCACCGGCCAACTGGAATACCGCCACGCCGACAACCTCGAACTCGAATACGCCGTGCAGGACGGCGCTATGCCCTCACCAATCGCACCTGCCCTGCCGGTAATGTTCTTGCCCAACGGCCGCCTGCTGGGAGCCGTACAAAGCCTCATCAGCGGAGTCTACAAAGGCCCGTTCTCGCGCCTGCAGACGTTCTTCGCAGTTTCCCACGACAGCGCATCGGGACAATTCAAGCTCGACGCCGACAAACTCGCACTTGCTTGGCCCAACGCAAAAGACGAACCAGTCTACAAGCGCCTTGGCGAAGCACTCTCCACCATCTCCGCGCATCTCGGCGGCTCGTATGTACAAAATCCACTGGCTGGGACAGTGATGGGTCAACAACCGGCAACTGCCCACCCGCTCGGCGGCTGCGGCATGGGGACCGACCGTTCGAACGGAGTCGTCGATCACCGGGGCTGCGTGTTCGATGCGTCGCCTGGCACGGGCACGAATATTGTCCACGAGGGTCTTTATGTCATTGACGGATCAATCATCCCGCGCTCGCTTGGCGTGAACCCCCTCCTCACCATCACAGCGCTTGCCGAACGCGCCATGCTCCTCATGCGCACCGACTATAAGTTAGACTTTGACGCCGAACCGGTGGCTGTCGGAACACCGACAGAAGTTACAGCTCCAGGCTCATTTGTTTGATCGACGATAAGCAGTGCGAACTCCTGCAAATAATGCAAATAATGCACCGGGAGCCTTTGCCTGCAAACCATCGAGCGCCGCCCACAAGATCAAAGCACGGGAGCAAATTTCAACAAATTTAGTTTGGAGATTTCCATGTATAGATCGCTAATTCTTACCGCAATTCTCACCTCAGTTTGGACCTATGCGCAGACGGCCGAAGCCGAAGAACCTGTCCTAATAAATCGAGAGTCGCCGGACTGCGGTACGGAGCGATGTAAGGATCACGCAGTTGTATTCCTGCACGGACTGACCGGTTCAAGAGAGACGTGGAAGAATGCCGAAACTGGCTTCTACTGGCCATCGGAAATCGCCTCTTCGAGCGAGACCGATATGTACGACGTCTACACGATCAATTACGAAAGCTATTTTCTAAATGATAGCCCGAGCGTTCTTGACGTGAACAATCATGTTGTCCCTCACATGCGGAAGTTGGCATCCAGGGGCTATAAATCGATCGCCCTGATTGGTCACAGCCTAGGTGGGCTGGTAGCCGCGAGATACATCAACTTTGTCAAGCAAAGGTTTGGCCACGAGGCGCTGAACATGCATCGACTCGTCATAACGTTAGGTACGCCAAACAAAGGCTCCAGACTGGCAGACTTCTATACGTACATTACACGCAATCAAACAGGCCGGATATTAAGACCCTACAAGACCAATGACTACTTGGGATTGCTCAATGAAGGAATTCTCGCAACGACCCAGAAACATGAGGACTCAGGCTGCCCAAGCCTGCGGTTTTTTGCGGCATATGAAACCAAACCGATTACGGTAGCGCCGTCATGGGCCCCGGATTTCATGGGTTCCTGGCTTTCATCGCCGGTTCTGGTTGTCGAAAAGGCAAGCGCAACGAACGGCGCCTACGCCTGTCAGTCATTCCAGTTCGATCACAATCTGATCTCCAAGCCAGCAGGCAAGGATTCGCCCCTTTTCAAAAGCGTCCAAAAGCTGCTCAACAGATGTGCTCAAGGACACCGTGGCGTTTGCCCACCCCCACCAGCCTCGTTGGAAAACTGCGGCAGAGCTTGGGAAGGTCTTGGAGAGTTTCGCCCGACAACCTGTAACCTCGAGAGTTGGGACGCCGCATTTTCAAATTGAATACGGCAATCGCGGCCCTACCAATTTCAAATCGCTTTCTATCTCGAAGCGAGCGTAGCGTGAATTTCGTTTGCGACCGTCAAAGGCTCAAGCTTCGTCGAACGTGCTGGCAATCATCGAGCACAAGCTCTTCATGACCGAATATCCTGACTGAGTATCCTTATCGAGGATGCCAGCAAGTTGCTCGCCGTTGATCGCGAGTATCTTGGAATCTTCCAGGCATTGCGCCGTGCCGATGCGCTTTGAATGTTCGGGCACTAAAGCAACCCATCCAAAAACCATGGAGCGATCCATCACGCGCTGAACGTTGAGAAATTCAAGCCCGGTCTTGTTTAGGAAGGTGACGATTCCATCCACCAGAACGTATATGTTCACGGAGTCGTCACCAGGCCCATATATGACCTGCCCTTTTTCT
>JAJFHK010000129.1 GCA_021775655.1 Filomicrobium sp.
CGCCTGCCGGGTCGGCATGTGCGGCTCGTGTGCAATGATGGTCAACGGAGAACCACGCTGGACCTGTCGCACTCACGTAAAGAAGGTGCTGGGTGACAAGGGCCTCGAAATCGCGCCTCTGAGAAATCTACCGGTGATCAAAGATCTTGCCGCCGACATGGCTGAGTTCTTTGACAAATGGACGTCGGCAGTAGGGCAATTCCATCCATCGCAGTCGCGAGATGACGAAATGGCGCCCATCACTCCCGATCAACCGAAGCGGGTCGCTGCGAATGCCGCCATCGAATGCATCAACTGCGCCGTATGCTATGCCGCTTGCGATACGGTCTCGGCCAATCCGCAGTATCTTGGACCGGCAGCACTCAATCGCGCCTGGTCACTGCAAAACGATGAGCGCGACACTGCCTACGCAAAACGACTCGACGCCGTGACTACCGGCGGAGGCTGCTTCAACTGCCATTCACACCAGAGCTGCATGACCTACTGTCCGAACGAACTCAACCCAACAGCTTCCATTGCCGGACTGAAGCGACTTTCCGCCTTTTCATACCTCGGCGGAGGCAAAACGTAATGATCGGACTGAGGTTGTATCTCGCCCAACGGATCAGCGCAGTCATCATGGCCCCGCTAATGATCGGCCACATCGCTGTCATGATCTATGCGGTGCAGAACGGACTGACTGCTTCTGAAATTCTTTCGCGAACTCAGGGCAGTGTTTGGTGGGGGATATTCTATGGGCTGTTCGTGGTGGTGGTATCGGTCCACGCTGCCATCGGAGTGCGAGCAGTCGTTTTTGAAACCTTCCGAATTCAAGAAAATTGGCTCAATCCACTGACTTGGGTGATAGGCCTGTCGTTGTTCGTACTTGGGGGCCGTGCCGTCGCGGCTGTGGTTCTGTGATGGAAGTAATCGCCCCCCACCGCAGGGACAGCCTTCGCATAGCGTCCCTGGTTCACCGCGTATCGGGATTGGCGCTCGCGTTGTTCCTTCCGCTGCATTTTTACGTACTCGGACTGGCGCTCAGCGATACTGCAGCGCTCGACTCCTTCCTGAAGTGGACGGACAATCCATTCGTGAAGATTGCCGAGGCAGGGCTGATCTTACTCCTGTCGCTGCACTTGTTTGGCGGCCTTCGACTACTGGCGCTGGAATTTCTGCCGTGGTCCGCGAAGCAGAAACTGTTTGCTGCAGTGGCAGTGTCACTGTCCGTTTTCGTTTCCCTCGGCTTCTTCCTTAGTGCGGTGTAAGCAGATGCTCGAACGGCACGATACCGACATCCTGATCATTGGCGCTGGCGGCGCAGGGCTATTTGCTGCACTCCATGCACAGAAGGCTGCACCGGAACTCAAAGTCACCATCGCGGTCAAGGGGCTGCTGGGCAAGTGTGGCTGCACGAGGATGGTTCAGGGCGGATATAACGTGGCGCTCGGCAAGGGGGACTCGGTCGAACGCCACTTCATGGACACCATTATCGGCGGTAAATGGTTGCCGCACCAAGGAATGGCATGGAAGCTTTGCGAGACCGCGGTCGTACGCATTCGCGAATTGGAAAATGAGATCGGATGCTTTTTCGACCGGATGCCGGATGGTTCCCTGCATCAAAAGGCATTCGCCGGACAGACATTCGACCGTACCGTTCATAAAGGCGACCTTACAGGCATCGAGATCATCAATCGGCTGATGGAGCAGGTGTTATCCAGGCCCATCGAAAGGATGGAGGAACATCGTGCCCTGGCGCTCATAAGGTCATCATCGGGCGACGAAATTGCAGGGGTTTTGTTCGTTGACATGCGGCGCGGTGTTTTCCGCTTCGTACGCGCAAAGACCGTCCTGATGGCGACCGGCGGTGGACCAACGATGTATCGCTATCATACGCCATCGGGCGATAAATCTATGGACGGCCTTGCCATGGCGCTGCGTCAGGGGCTTCCGCTTCGCGATATGGAGATGGTGCAGTTTCACCCAACCGGACTTTTAGGTGGTGAGGGCACGCGAATGACAGGCACCGTACTGGAAGAAGGGCTGCGAGGGGCCGGCGGTTATCTTCTCGACGGCAATGGTCGCCGCTTCATGTTTGACTACGCAGAGGCCGGTGAGCGAGCGACGCGTGATATTGTCAGCCGTGCCATTTATGACGAAATGCGTAAGGGGAATACGACTCCCAACGGCGGTGTTTACATCTCCATGGGGCACCTTGGCCCCGAAAGCGTGAGTGAGCGATTCAAGGGGATGGTTAAACGTTGCGCCGACTGCGGTTTCGACCTGGCGGCGGGGCGCGTCGAGGTCGTGCCGACTGCGCACTATCTGATGGGCGGCCTGATTTGTGATCCCGACACACGAACAGAGCTGCCCGGACTCTACGTGGCTGGAGAAGACGCCGGGGGTGCGCATGGCTCTAACCGGCTTGGCGGTAATGGCGTCGCGAACTCCACCGTCTATGGCGGCGTGGCTGGAGATATCATGGCCGGCGATATCACCAAAAGAAGCGACCAGTCGTTGGACCGGCTGCGCGAACCTGATGAGTCGGCCATCGGCTTCGAAATTTCGCGAGCACGCAAGCCATTCGAGAATAGGGACGGCAATGTTCACGCGCTTCGCGTCAAGTTGATGGACCTGATGTGGCATGACGTCGGCGTGATGCGGACCGGCGAGAGCCTGAAGCGTGGATTGGAAGGCTTGCGGGAACTTCGTGCAGAGTTGTCCGAGACCGGCCTGCCTGTCGATGATATGGTGTTCAACATCACTTGGCATGACTGGATGAACCTGGAAAGCCTGATCGACATTTCCGAAGTCATCGCGGGAGCGGCGTTGTGGCGGGAGAACTCACGCGGTGCTCATTATCGCGAGGATTTCACCGACCCGGGCGAGTTGGAAACGTCTTATTTCACTGTCGCGCGCCAGGGCGAAAGTGGCGAGCTTTCAGTTACGCGTGAACTGGTTGAATTCAGCATAGTAAAACCGGGCGAGACGCTACTTGCAGGCGAAGAAGAAACGCTGGTAGCGGCACCGGCCTGAGGAGTGTGACATGATCCCGATTGACCTCATTCAATCGACAGCCGTCAGCCTGATGGATAAAGCGGCTATTGAAATCCCAGATGACTATTTGAGCGGGCTGAAACAAGCCGCAGCGGTGGAAGACGGGGATCTCTCGTCATTTGTCCTGCAGGCAATGCTTGAAAACTACAAGGCCGCCAAAGAGGACCGCCGGGCCATGTGCGGGGATACCGGATGCCCGCGTTGGTATGTCAAGATGGCCAATGAGGCGACAATCGAAGGCGGGCCCGTGGCTCTGGAAGCCGCACTTCGTCGCGCCACCGCGCAAGCAACCAATGGCGTTCCGCTTCGCCCCAACCGCGTACATCCTTTATGGCGCACCGATCACGACAATAATGTTGGTATCAACGCGCCGGAAATCGAAGTCGCATTTGAACCAGACGGTGACTGGATCGATCTGACTACGGTGCACAAGGGCGGCTTATTCGGTACGGACTACCGAATGCTTTTCCCCTCGGATGGTATCGAAGGCATCAAGCGCTTTTATCTCGACTCGCTGGTAGCCTTCGGAAAACGTGGCTTATCTTGCCAGCCTGCCATTATCGGCATTGGCTTAGGCGGTTCCAAGGATACCTGCATGGTGCTCGGCAAACGGGCGGCATGTCTCCGCACCGTCGGCGATCGCAACCCCGACTCGGGCATTGCCAAACTCGAAGAAGAGTTCAAAGAACTCGGCAATTCCATTGGCATGGGTGCCATGGGTTTCGTTGGGAAATCGATGGTTATCGACTGCCACATTGAGGTTGGTTACTGCCACACAGGCGGCATGCAGATGAGCGTGCATGCGTTCTGTTTATCTTCACGACGGGCATGCGCTCGCATTCATAGCAATGGGACGGTCGATTATCGTACCGACCCGCAGTGGTTCACCCCCTATCAGCGCAGGGAGACAGTTGAATGGCCGGCAACGCAGCCTTCAAGAAAGTCCGCCTGAAGACGGAGCCCAGCGCTGATGATCTGCGCGAGCTTGCCATTGGCGACGTCGTCTATCTGGACGGGACGGTTTATACGGCACGCGAAGGTGTCTATAGGCGTGTGATTGAGGAGGGCGAGCCTCTGCCCCTCGATCTACCGGCCCAGAGCGGTGCCAATTTCCATAGTTCACCAGCCGCAACCATCAACCCTGAAGGCACATTCATCATACGGGCCGTGACAGCGACGGCATCTTTCCGGTTTTCAAAGTGGATTGGGCAATGGCTTGATAAATCTGGGGCGAAACTGATCCTCGGTAAAGGCGGCATGAGTTCGGCGGACTACCGCCAGCACTTTGTTCCTCACGGTGCGATCTATCTGACCACAGTCGGCTATGGCACCGGGGCGCTTCTCGGGCGCGGCGTGAGCGGTGTAAAGAGCGTGCATTGGCGTGATGAGTTGGGTCTGGCTCAGGCGATGTGGGTGATCCGTGTCGAGAATTTCGGGCCCTTCATCGTCGAGAGTGACCTCGACGGCAACAGCCTGTTTGAGCGAGAGAACGCCAAGATCGCAGCAGGACTCGATAAGGTTTACGAGGGCACACGCCCCGCAGTACTGAAACGGTTCGGCGAAACCGATGATCGCAGCGATGAAGTGATCTGATAGAGCCGGTCGCAGGTAGTTCACTAGATCTTTGAGGGACGGGAATGAGTGGTGCGATCTGGGCGATATTCTATGACATCGCGGTCGATGACCGCGATACGTACATGCGCTGGTTTCACGACGTCCATATTCCAGAAAAGCTGGCACGGCCTGGATATGTGTCCGCTGGTCATTTCGGAGTCGTCGATGCGAATGGTGCCCCGGTCTCGGTGGCAGGGTCTCAAGGCAATCAAAATGCCGAGGGATATATTGCCCTGTTTGGCGGCGGGGATACGTCTGTATTCCTCAATCCAAGCCCAGCGCAGATCAAGCCAAATCAAACCCATGAAACGCGCCTGATGATGGGTCGGCGTATCAATTCGCGCAGCTTTATTGCAGCCCGGGAATGGTCGGCCGGCGGACAGGACACAGATGATGAGCGCCTAGACTCTGCAATTGTTCTTTCGTGCTGCGACACACCTGGTCAGGACGAGGACTACGGGGCGTACTGCGTGCAAGATCTGAAGCCAACTCTCAAAGCCCATCCTGACTTTCGATCGCTGACAAAGTTTTTAGCGACGGTGGGCCCGATGAAACACGCAACCATTTCCTCATTCGCGTCGCTTGAAGCCGCGCTGAATTCACCGACATTGACGACCTCTTCAGAATGGGCGGTGAGGATCGCAAATGCCCAATCTCCAATTCCCGGATCGCCGCTGATCGCGCGGCGGATCTGGCCTGACTGACCAACTTTGAGGACTAAACAATGATGAAGTTTTTCTACGCGCCTGGAACGTGTGCTGTTGCCTCGCACATCGCTCTTGAAGAGGCCGGTGCAGACTATGAAGGCGTTCGGCTGGACTTTTCCGCGGGCGAGCAAAACAAGCCGGAATACCTGGCGGTCAATCCGAAGGGACGCGTACCGGCTCTAGTAACTGATAAAGGTATTCTAACCGAGACACCCGCAATCCTCGCCTACATTGCGCAAACCCACCCGACGGCTAAGCTGGCACCTACAGATCCATTTACGTTTGCACAAGCGCAAGAATTCAACGCCTATCTGTGTGCGACCGTCCATGTCGCGCATGCGCATCGAATGCGCGGGAGCCGATGGGCCGATGAAGATTCTTCGCTCGTCGATATGAAGCGCAAGGTGCCAGAAACCGTTGGCGCATGCTTTGACCTTATTGAGAATGGGATGCTGCAGGGGGACTGGGTGATGGGTGACACCTACACCATCTGCGACCCATACTTGTTCACAGCGGCCCGTTGGCTGGATGGCGACGGCGTACCCGCAGAACGGCACCCGCGGGTGCGCGCTCATATGGAGCGCATGGCGGAACGACCTGCAGCGAAGGCCGCCATGGCACAACAGGGACTGAATTGAGCGATCTTATCTGCTGACTTTTGACATTCCCCATTGAACGCGGCAGACGCTCATCCATCTGCTGCGTTCTCTAGTTCGGGGACTTATGCTCTTGCCGTTCGCAGGCGCTCACCCCATCGAAAACATGGCGCTCTTCCGGGTTCGTCTCAAAATCACGAAAATTCGACAATATGGCTCCTCGCAACGGTTCGCTCACCGTCGTCAGACTTGCCTGGCGCGTCGGGGTAATGCCGCTCGACGCGATGGCTTGCAATTGGGGTTTTGAGCTGCGTTAAGCGCACTCATAGTGTTCTGACCTGTTCGAAAGGTTGAAAATTTGCGCGATTTTACGACCCTGCTTCCCGTGGCCATCCTGACAGCTTGTCTGAGTGGGGTACAAAGCCATGCGCTTGCTCAACGGGCCGATCCTGAGAACAAACCATTGTGGTCCACCGTTTGTGCGAAGGACAACCAGGGCAATGCCCATAGCTGCCGTCTCGTCCATCGTATTTTTTCCGGTGACAGCGACAAATCTCAAAGACTTCTAACTGTTCAAGTGCATAGCTCGAAGCAAGAGGCGCCCTATATCCGACTTCAACTGCCGACCGATCTGGATCTGCAATCCGGCGTCTCGTTCGCTGTGTTGGAAGAGGCGAGTAATTTCACAAAGCTTGCTTATCGATCATCAATCGGCACATGCAATGACAGTGGCTGCTTCGCGCGATTGCCGTTGGATCCTGAATTGCTGACTGCAATGAAGACTAGCAAGACAGTCCTGGTGGGATATGCAAACTCTCAACAGGAGAAGATCAAAGTATTAGTTTCATTGAATGAGTTTGCCGAAGCCTATGACTCGTTGGACGGTGCGCCACAATAGTGGAACGCGCAATGTACGTGCGGCGAGTAGGGCCGAATAGCCGAAGGCGTATTCCGCCGATTGCGTTCGCTGCCGGCTAACATCGCGACGGGTTAGGCTTCGCTGAACCCGCCCTACAATTTTTCAGCTGATTCATTCGTGCAGTTCCGTGTTCCCGGCGATTGGGAATATCCTAAAAAGGTGCTGGCTAATCCGATTGTCCAGAAAGTGATCCAAATTGTCGGATGTGCGATCTCGTCTCAATCGGGAGGCACGGCAATCACTGCGGCGCGGGCCGGCGGCAAGGCCAGATGGGAGGCTAATTTGGCGATGCGGTTCAAGTCGTCGCTGTGGCACTCATTGTGACGCTGCCATCGGCCATCGGGCCGTCTCTCCTCAAGCCGCCTTCGAATCTCCGGCGCACTGAGAAGTCGCAGCCACTGCTCTAACGCCGGCGACCCCCGTAGTATCGAGCGAAACCACACCGTCATCGACCCGTACCGGTATCGTGTGCACACAGCCGTCGTCAGGCCCGACCGCCGCGCCCGATTTAAGGTCGATCACCAGATTGTGCAGTGGACAGGTTACCTGCCCTCCATGCACGATGCCTTGGCTGAGGGGCCCACCCAGATGCGGGCACCTGTCTTCGATGGCATAGACCTCTCCTTCCACAGTATGAAATATGGCAATCTTCATCTTGCCGGCGAGTACAATACGCGCGCCCTGTTTCGGAATTTCGTCTAGACGCCCGATGCTGGTCCAGTTCGTTGTCGTCATTCGGCGGCCTCCAAAAATATGTAGTCATCATTTGGCGTAAATCCGTACGACGTTTCGCCTGAGTCCATGGGCGACAACAGGCTGCGGTCGCAGGTGGTGCGCGGTTGGGCGTTGATACTCGTCGCGTCGTATTCGTCAGAATCGGTTTCGAATAGGCGCTCACGCGTTCTGCCCGGCGCCGTGCCGTTGCAGATGAAGACCAGTCTGTGTGCCATTTGCTCTTCCCCGATAAGGACGCTCGGCTAACTGATTTTGCACTGCATCAGGCGCGCAATTGCTAAGGCGATACTTCTCTCCTAAGGCAATCTATGTGCCAGTTCTCAGAATGCTTCTAACCCTTTGTTTTTATGTTTTTTTTGTAATTTCGTGCTTTGCCAGCCCTGTTGTTGCTGAGCACAATAGACGGCCAAAACGCCAACATATTAGACAGTTCACAAAACTGCATAGGGGTTGGGAGTGTGTTATTCTATATTATTATCAATAGGTTGCATGTGATCGCTGAGAAGGTGCGCTTGTTGCGCTTCAGGCTTGATGGAACGTGTTGACGCTCTTCTGGCAGCGATACGTGCGTAAAGCGCGAAGGTGCACGACGCTATCAATCAGCTGAACTTCGAGGGTGCCAAGTCGCTAAGAGCACCAAGCTCTATTCCGTGCGCGTGCACCAGAACCTGTACATGCCGTCAAACAGTCTTGGCTCTTTAGCTTCAAGGGCAGCCCAGTTCTCCAGCCGACCTGGCCAATTATCCTTCGGGAATGTTTCTTTGAATTCCTCGTGCATGAGTGGATCGAGCGTAAAACCGCGGAACTGCAACCCGTTCTCTTCGAGAAACGCTGCAATTTCTTGCAAAGTGAGCCGACGCTCATTGACGTGCAGTACCAAATCGCGGAATTCGCTCAGAGAATAGAAATCCTGAGACTGCACGAGTTCGCTGCCCAATTCTCCAGGCATTCTGGAAATCAATGATTGACGATATGTTCGCGCCTCATCATCACTGCAGCCCGCACCCGGATAGACCTCTTCCTTACGTAGTGCTGCAATATTCTGCCGGGAAACCGCACTGTAAAATCCTAAGTACATCAGCCCATTTGGCTTCAGCTTCTCGATCAGTGAACGCCAGCCAGCGAATGGGTCGTCCATATGATGCAGCACTCCGATACTCTCGATAATATCAAACTGCCTCTTGCATTCCGCCAAATTCAAGATGTCAGCTTGCGCAAACTCCAGGTTGCCCAAACCGTTTGCTTCACATATGCGCTTTCCGTAGGCGAGGCTGGCAATTGAGATATCGACCGCCAAAACTTGAGCATTCGTGCCATATCCAACAGCGGCCTGCGCGGCGTGTTGCCCCGTACCGCAACCGGCTATCAAGACATCGAATGGCCGGTCCATGAACGTCAGTTCTTCATCGATAAAATAGGATTCGAGTGTGCGCCGAAGTGAACCGGGATTTGGCCGCTGGATGCTCGTCCAGCGCGGGTAAGGGCTCGCCTCGTATTGTTCGGCAACCCTCTTGCCGACATCATCACTTGGCCGACTGAAGCGTATGATGGATGTAGCGAGTTCAGCTTCCTTCGCCTGGTCGTCTGCCAACGAGCAAAGGTCTGCTGCCAGGGCCTTTGGCCGGATGTTTTTCAGTTTCTCCCGTGATGTACCGGCAATGCTACTGCGGTGCAAAGGCAGGTAAAGCAATTGGAGACACAATTTCCATGCTTGCTCGATATCGCCGTC
>JAJFHK010000130.1 GCA_021775655.1 Filomicrobium sp.
TGACAGCGAGCATGATGTCCATCCGCTACTCGAGCTTCTTGGCCAACCCTGCCCTGATGGAACGGGCACGGATCTGCTGGAAAGCTTCTATGGTCATCTGCTTGTCGCCGGCAACGCCTATATCGAAGCGGTTGGCCTTGAGGGACACCTGCGTGAACTCCACGTCTTGCGTCCTGACCGAATGAAGGTGATCCCCGGCGAAGACGGCTGGCCGGAGGGCTACGAATACACAGTTGGCGGCAATAGCGTACGCTTCTCAGGCGAGGTCGTAGCCGGAGTGCGGCCGGTTCTCCATCTGCGTCTGTTCCATCCGCTGAACGACCATTACGGCATGAGTCCGATCGAGGCGGCGGCGACCGCGATCGATATTCACAATGAAGCCGCATCATGGAACAAGGCGCTGCTCGATAATGCTGCCCGCCCATCGGGCGCGCTCGTTTATGCAGCGCGTGATGCGCATCTAACAGGCGAGCAATACGACCGCCTGAAAAGCGAACTCGAAGCAGGCTTTGCCGGAGCGCGAAACGCTGGCCGGCCGCTGCTTCTCGAAGGCGGACTTGACTGGAAACCTTTAAGTCTGAGCCCAAAGGACATGGATTTTATTGAAGCCAAGAATGCAGCCGCGCGCGAAATTGCCTTGGCCATGGGTGTGCCACCCATGTTGCTCGGTATCCCGGGCGACAACACGTATTCTAACTACCAGGAAGCAAACCGCTCGTTGTGGCGACAAACGGTACTGCCGCTGGTTAACCGCACGGCCAAGGCGCTATCGCGCTGGCTCGCTCCGGCATTTGGCGCACGAGCTTTAGAGTTACGGCCTGACATCGATGTCATCGAAGCACTTTCGGGCGAGCGTGAAGCGCTTTGGTCGCGTCTCGAAGGTTCGAGCTTCCTTACGCGCAATGAGAAACGTGTTGCGGCCGGCTACGAAGCGACGGGTAACGACGAAGCCCTAGCACCAACCGAATCTGAATCGAGTAATGGCAACGGGTCAAACTAGAGCCAGCCCTTCGAAGGCATCCACGCATCACACAGATACAATGTCACCTCGTCACTTGCCTGCGGGGCGATTTTTATCGTGCCAACAGCACAAGTAAGGAGCCAGTCTGAATGGTGGCAAACACGTCCTCACGCCCAGAGCTGAAATCAGTAGGGCGTGGCTGCCGTATCAGCGGTTATGCAAGCCTCTTCAGAGTGGTTGACGACAGTCGCGACATCGTCGAGCCGGGCGCGTTTGTGAAGAGCCTGACACGGCGCAGCCCTCGAGACATACGCATGCTGTTTCAGCACGACCCCGGCCAGCCAATTGGCACCTGGCACGTGGTCCGGGAAGAGCCGCGCGGACTTTACGTCGAGGGTTGGCTGGCACCGGGTTCAGAGCGGGCTGCAGAAATCGCATCCCTTCTCCGGGCAGGAGCCGTCGACGGTTTGTCGATCGGGTTTCGAGCCCTGAAAGCTAAGACCGACCGCGCCAGAAAAACCAGAAAGCTGGTCGAGATCGATTTGTGGGAGGTCTCCGTTGTGACTTTCCCCATGCAGCCAATGGCGCGCGCCCGACTCGATGATGGCACCGGCCCTGCCGGCAATCTGGCGGTGCGCAGGCAAGCCCTGACTGCGCAACGTGTACGGGAGGCCGCAAGGCAGCTCCTGAATTGAACCCAAAACGGCGCGAGGAATTTCAATTGTTGGAAAGGATGCAATCAATGAGCGAACCGGCACTAGAAACGAAGGCGACTGGCAATGAAGTTGCCATGGCATTCGATGAATTCATGGCCGCTTTCGAGGCGTACAAGGTCGAGAACGAGGCGCGGCTGCAGGAGGTAGAGAGCCGCATGTCTGTCGATGTGCTGACCTCCGATAAACTGGAGCGGATTAACCGCGCCCTCGACGCCCATAAGCAACGCGTCGATGAACTAGCAGTGAAGGCTGCGCGACCACATATGGCCGAAGACGGCGCCGGCGGATCGATAGCCTCGACGACCCAGTTGCAGCATAAGTCCGCCTTCCACAGCTATGTGAGAAATGGCGAAGTGGGAGCCTTGCGGGATCTCGAGGGCAAAGCACTGTCGGTTGGCTCCGACCCAGATGGCGGCTATCTCGTGCCCGATGAAACGGAAGCAACCGTCAACCGCGCGTTGAAGGATATCTCTCCGATCCGCGCGATCGCAGGTATCAGGCAGGTGTCCGCTTCGGTTTACAAGCGGCCGTTCGCAATATCTGGCCCCGACACCGGGTGGGTCGGCGAGACAGTGGCCAGAACTGAGACCAATGCTCCGACACTGGCCGAACTCTCCTTTCCCACGATGGAACTCTATTCGATGCCGGCGGCAACTGCGAGCTTGCTCGACGACTCGGCTGTCAACATTGATGAGTGGCTCGCTGAAGAAGTTCGCATCGCGTTTGCCGAGCAGGAAGGTACTGCCTTCGTAGTCGGAGACGGAGTAAATAAACCGAAGGGTTTTCTCGACTACACAACGGTCGACAACGCGGCATGGACGTGGGGCAATGTCGGCACGGTCTCGACGGGAACCGCAGGCGCATTCCCGGCAAGCGATCCCAGCGACGTATTGATCGACTTAATCTATTCCGTCCGGTCCGGTTATCGCGGCAATGCCCACTTCGTCATGAACCGATCGACGCAGGCCGAAATTCGCAAGATGAAGGATGCTGACGGTACCTACTTGTGGCAACCCGCGGCGCGGCCAGGCGAATCTTCTACGCTTATGGGATTCCCGGTCATTGAATCCGAGGACATGCCGGATATTGCCGCCGACAGCCATTCGGTTGCCTTCGGTGATTTCCGTCGTGGCTATCTCATTGTTGATCGCGTCGGCATCCGCGTCCTCCGCGATCCCTACTCGTCCAAGCCCTACGTGTTGTTCTACACGACAAAGCGTGTCGGTGGCGGCATTCAGGATTTCGAAGCGATCAAACTCCTGAAGTTCGCGGCCTAGACCGAACTGTCTGACCCACGACCGATTGAAAGGGTGATTGGAGGCACTCCTGGTCGCCCTCTTTTTGCGAACCGCGCACGGTTCTCCTCCCACGTGCGCGAAACTCTGAAACGGCGCTGCGGTCTCTCTTCAGGAGGGACGGGCGCCGTTTCAGCTTTTCGGTTCGCTATCCCTCGGAATGCCAATCAGCAATTACGAAAACGAGGTAGCTGGATGTCGCTGCAACAAGTAACCGGTCCGGCGGTTGAGCCGCTATCGGTCATCGAGGCGAAGGAGCATTTACGTGTTGACGGGACAAGCGAGGACACCCTGATCTCCAGCTTGATACTGACGTCGCGCCTGCACATCGAAGCGGCACTCGGCCTAGCACTCATTACGCAAAGCTGGAGGCACTTCTTGGACAGGTGGCCCAAGGGCGGCGAAGTGCGTATCCCGTTGCGGCCGCTGCAGTCTGTGAGCGAGATTCGCACCTATGATGTAGGAGGCGGTTCGACTGCTGTCGCTACGGAAACCTATGTCGTCGATGCCGTGTCAAATCCAGGCCGGGTTGTGCCGGTTGGTGGAGTTTGGCCGATTCCGGGGCAGGCGGCGAACGGCATAGAAATCGAATTTGTTGCAGGCTATGGCGATAGTGCTGCCGACGTTCCTGCACCGATCCGCCAGGCGTTATTGTTGCTTGTTGCTCATTGGTACGAACACCGCGATCCGGTCGAGATCGGCAATCCAGGTGTCGCAATACCCGCTGCCGTTTCGCGGCTCTTGAAGCCCTATCGTCAGGCGAGACTATGAACGGTAACGAGGACATCAGGATCGGCGAACTGCGCCAGCGGATCGTGATCGAGCAGCCTGAGCGTATTGGCGACGGCGGCGGCGGAGCAGTCGAAAGCTGGACCGAACTTTCTGAGGTTTGGGCAAGGTTACGCCCCCTCTCGGGAGTTGAGCGCACAGAAGCAGACGCAATTGGGGGTAGCGTCAGCCACGAGGTGGTGATGCGCTACCGCAGTGACGTCGGACCAGAATTGCGAATGCGTATTGGCAACAGGCTGTTCGATATCCGCGTGGCCTTCGATATCGATGAGCGCCATCGGTTTCTTCGCTGCCTGTTAGAGGAGCGAGATCTATGAGGATAGCATCCCATATCAGAGGCATTACGAGTAGATTGGGCAGCGCCCGCATTGACCGGCTCAGAGAGCGCATTTTGGGAAACGGCGCCCAGCACATCCTCGCAAGAAGTCGGAGCCAACGGAACTTCGCGGACGTCACCGAGCCCGTCCGCCGCAATCACACCCGACAAAAAATTCGGCCAACAATCCAATAAGGAGACAGCCGAATGGCAAGTGCCAGTTGGGCGCTGCAAAAGGCGGTCTTTGCCGCGCTTTCCGGCGACGCATCTTTGAGCGCATTGATAGGTCCAGGACGCATTTACGACGACGTGCCTCGCGATGCAGATTTCCCCTACGTGACCTTCGGCCAGTCCCAAGTGCGCGACTGGTCAACGGGAAGCGAAGTCGGTCATGAGCATGTCTTTACGCTGCTCGTCTGGTCGCGAAAAAATGGACGCCGGGAAGTCACCGAAGCAATGGGGTTCTTGGAAACCGCGCTGCATGAAGCCGACCTGGTGTTGGAAGGTCATCGGGTGATCAACATGCGTCACGAGTTTTCCGAAAGCCGCCGCGAGGTCGACGGCGAGACCTATCGCGGCGTCATTCGGTATCGGGCCACCACCGAACCCGAAATCTAATCAGGCGGCCCGGCACCAAAAAAAGCGAACTGACAATTCAACGGCTAAAGGAACCTTTGAACCATGGCGGCGCAAAAAGGTAAGGATCTGCTGCTCAAAGTCGATAGCGATGGCTTGGGCAGTTATTCTACAGTAGCAGGCTTGCGAACGCGGACATTGTCACTCAATGCGGAAACTATCGACATCACGCACCAAGAATCAGCAGGTCAGTGGCGCGAACTGTTGGACGGAGGAGGAATTCGGAGCGCCAGACTCTCTGGATCTGGAATATTCAAGGATGAGGCTTCGGACGAAACCGTCCGTGGTTATTTCTTCAACGGTTCAGTTCGCGCTTGGCAAGTCGTCATTCCCGATTTCGGCACCGCGACCGGAGGTTTCCAAGTCACATCGCTGGAATTCTCCGGGCGGCACGATGGCGAACTGACGTTCGACCTAACGCTTGAAAGCGCAGGCGAACTTGTCTTCGTCGCAGCCTAAGGATCCGCGATATGGCAAACCGGCATCGCGGTGAGATCGAAGCAATGCTTGACGGAAAGTTGTACCGCATGTGCCTGACGCTCGGTGCCTTGGCAGAACTCGAGGATGCTTTCGGCGCCGACGACATGGTCGCGTTGGCTCGCCGTTTTGAAGAGGGCCGCATGCGTTCTCGAGACGCCATGAAGATTATCGGCGCAGGTTTGCGTGGCGGCGGGTCGGAACTCGGCGATGAAGCTGTTTCAAGCATGCAGGCGGAAGGTGGTGCTAGCGGCTACGTAGATATTGTTGCCCGCCTCCTACGGGCAACATTTTCCGCAGCTGGAGCTGTCGATGCAGACACATCAACGAACGCCGCGGAGGCAAGCGAGCATTCGGGCCCTTTCCCTGGGACGACGTGATGGCAGCGGGCCTCGGGCTTCTCGGCCTGCCACCATCGACATTCTGGACAATGACACCTCGCGAATTGGCAGCCGCATTGCGCAGCCGGCTCGGTATGAACGAACCACTCTCGCCGTTTCACCGCGATGAATTCGAGAACCTACTGCAGCGCTTCCCCGATCAGGAGTAACGAGTTTTGGACGAATTCGACGATTCAATTGAAACGTGGACCGTCGTGGTCGATGCCGACACGACTGAATTGAAAAAGCAGCTTACCGCGGCTTCGCAGCTCGGCAAGCAATTCTCAAATGCACTGTCGAGCGCCTTCGATGGTATCGCCATCAAGGGAAAGGGTCTTGGCGATGTTTTGCGCGGCCTAGCCCTCGACATTTCCAAGATTACGCTGAAGGCAGCATTCAAACCGCTTGAACAGGGCTTCGGGAACTTGCTCGCCGGGATCTTTTCTGGCGGGCTCGGTAGCGGTGGTGCTGTGTCGGCCCCATTGCCAGTTCCATTTGCACAGGGCGGAATAATCTCTAATCCGGTGCACTTTCCGTTGCGGCGGGGCGGAGTAGGTATGGCTGGCGAACGCGGCGCCGAAGCAATTCTTCCACTAGCGCGTGGTCCGGATGGCCGGCTCGGGGTTGCTGCTCAGTCAGGTGGCGCCGGTGTCAACGTGACGTTCAACGTATCGACGCCTGACGCGGCAAGTTTCCAAAGGTCCCAGACACAAGTGGCCGCGATGCTCAACCGCGCTGTCTCGCTCGGGCAGCGAAATCTTTGAGCAGGGTAATGAACGTGAGGAGCAGTCCCGATGGCGTTTCATGATGTGCAATTCCCGATTGGGATATCTCTTGGCGCCCAGGGCGGGCCGGAACGACGCACTGACGTGGTTGTTCTCGGATCCGGTTTTGAGGAGCGCAACAGCCGCTGGGCAGATTCACGACGCAGCTACAACGCAGGTTATGGCGTCCGTTCGCTGGACGATTTGCACGAGGTCATCGATTTCTTCGAGGAGCGACGTGGCAGACTGTACGGGTTTCGATGGCGCGATCATTCCGACTGGAAATCCTGCGAGCCTGGGCAGCAGCCGAGCACCCTCGATCAGTTCATCGGGACCGGCGATGGAATTCAGGCTACTTTCGAAATCGTAAAAACGTACGGAAGTACTTTTGCACCGTGGATCCGCCGCATTCGAAAAACCATCGCTGGTTCGATCACCGTTGCCGTTGATGGTGTAGAGCAAGTCGAAACAACGGACTTTCTTGCGGATGCGGATTCTGGAACAGTCATCTTTCAGCCCGCAAGTATTCCCCCGAACGGAGCGAACGTAACAGCCGGATTTGAGTTTGACGTGCCTGTCCGATTCGATAGCGATCAATTGGAAATCAATCTCCAAGGCTTCCGCGCTGGCGCAATTCCCTCAATTCCAATCGTCGAGATACGCTTATGAAGGCTCTCCCCGCCGGGCTACGTGGCAGTCTCGACAGTGGTGTCACGACGCTTTGCTGGTGTTGGCGGATCACTCGTCGAGATGGTCTGCAATCGGGTTTTACCGACCACGACCGCGATGTCGTTTTCGATGCGACAGTTTTCGAGGCTGCCGCGGGTTTTTCGGCAAGCGAGATCAACGAGAGCGTCGGCCTCGGAGTTGACAATCTTGAGGTCACCGGTGCGCTCACATCGGACAAGCTGACAGAAGC
>JAJFHK010000014.1 GCA_021775655.1 Filomicrobium sp.
TCATATCCGATCTGAGTATTTGGCGCTAAGCCTTCTGAGCTTCAAAGATGACGACGGCTCCGTGGCGTCGAGTTGTAAATTTTTCGAAACGTTCGCGAAGAACGTTTTCCAACGCAGCGAATGTATCGGAGCTGTTTGAGAAGATGCCTTTGCGGTTGTAAAAATTCATCAACGCCTGCGCTGCTACAGACCTTTGTGCATCGCCCTGAAGGATCGTTGCGCCAAAGATCCGGCCACCCGCCTCGGTCACTTCAATAACGTTGTCGAATACGGCAGGTGCTTTCTCGGCCATTGCTCCAGGCAGACAGTGCAGGAGATAACATAAGCCTACGGATCGATATTTGCGCCCCGTCGGCAGCGGCTCAAAAACATTGGCTGCGAATGTCTCTGGCTTATATCGCCCAATACGCCTTGAGGCAGCCTCCAAACTGTTCGCATTGAGGTCGAGCAATGTGATTTGAGGTTGCTCAACGGGCCAGGTTGCCTTGTCGAGAAAATAGCCTGTACCAACGCCGACATCCAAGTGGTCATCGCTGACGTTACGGTCATACATGGCTTCAAGCTTCGATGTCGGACACCGCCACAAGAAGCGGTTCGAAAAACCCAGCACGACATAGTCATAGACGTTAAGCGTAAACGGCGTGTAGACGGCTTGGCCTGCACTGATCCGGTCCTGAGCCTGCATCGTTCAGCTGCCCTGCTCTTATTCATCATCACCAACCAAACCTTCTTGTTGGCTGGTTCAGTCGCTTATCTCAATTGGGACGATAACACAGCGGGCAGCGAACGGCGCACACCGCCCAGTTCCTTGTACTGCTGGCATTGTTAGTCCACTGTGCGGTGGTGGTGAGTGTCGATTGAGCGGCCTAGGAGTAGAAGGAGTGTCGGGAACTTGAGCCTTCAATTTTCCTTCGACCGCTTAAAAGCATTCAGGAGATCTTCAATATCGGTCCTCGTGCTCCGAACACATTGAAACCCAGTAGGGCACGGGTCGGTAGACCTACTCTTTAACCGTCTATACTCCTTGGGCGACATGAAAACGGCGCTATGAATTCCAAGGAGCCGTTCTTCAGCGAATTTCTGATCAGCCCGATAAATCTTTCCCTTCGGACTTGGGTCAGCAATCACCCAGCCTTCCCTGACCAGTCTCCGATTGAGTTCTGTGCCATCGGCCAAATTGCAAATGGCCAAATATCTATTGTAACTCATGATCGGCTCGCCACGCTTTCCGATGTCAATATAGCACTTGAGAAATTGCCCTTTGAGAATTTCTGAAAGTGCTTGGATCGAACGTTCAGCGCAATCCTGCCGTTTGTTATCCCTTGTACAGGGTTGATCCTCTTCGAGCGCTTCAATACCATAGAGTCTGATTTTATGTATCCCGACCCAGATAGTATCTCCGTCTTCGATTTTCGCTGGCCCGCGAATAGTGATCTTTCCGTTCTCAGTGCCGATTTCGCAATCGTGCGGCTCGGCCTTGATGGGGGCTGAGGTTGTGAAAATGGCAACGAAGGACGCCGTTGCGGCGAAAAGGAAAGACTTTTGTACGCCAAACATTGCAAACCTTTGTATTCGATACCCGTGCAAGCTCGTCGCAACAGGAGTCGACCTCTACCCCAGCGCCTCGTTTGATTTCTTCACCGCCGTAGCATCGCCCGACTGAACGCGCGCTGGTCGTGCTTCTCCCGGAGCGGCCTTCGCCGCATCGGCATCGACGTAGACCTGCCCGCCCATCTTGCGGAATTTCTCCGACATCTCAGCCATGCCGGCTTCTTTCGAGTTGAGGGTCGCCGCATAGTCACGCACATCCTGGGTGATTTTCATCGAGCAGAACTTGGGCCCGCACATGGAGCAGAAGTGAGCGACCTTGTGCGCGTCCTTCGGCAATGTTTCGTCGTGGTAACCCATCGCCGTATCGGGATCGAGGCCGAGGTTGAACTGGTCCTGCCAGCGGAAGTCGAACCGGGCGCGGCTGAGTGCATCGTCGCGTAACTGGGCTGCTGGATGTCCCTTGGCAAGATCTGCGGCATGCGCGGCGATCTTGTAGGTGACGACGCCGACCTTCACATCGTCGCGGTTGGGCAGTCCGAGGTGCTCCTTCGGCGTCACATAGCAGAGCATCGCGCAGCCGAACCAGCCGATCATGGCCGCACCGATGCCGGATGTGATGTGGTCATAACCCGGTGCGATGTCTGTGGTCAGCGGGCCAAGCGTGTAGAATGGCGCTTCGCCACACTCGGCAAGCTGCTTGTCCATGTTGACCTTGATTTTATGCATCGGCACATGGCCGGGGCCTTCGATCATCACCTGGCAGCCTTTTTTCCAGGCGATCTGGGTCAGTTCGCCCAGCGTCTCCAATTCTGCGAACTGGGCGCGGTCGTTGGCATCAGCAATCGAGCCTGGGCGAAGTCCGTCGCCAAGCGAGAACGACACATCGTAGGCCCGCATGATGTCGCAGATCTCGTCGAACTTTTCGTACAGGAAGCTTTCCTTGTGATGCGCAAGGCACCACTTGGCCATGATCGAACCGCCGCGTGAGACGATGCCCGTCACGCGGTCAGCCGTCAGCGGCACGTAGGCGAGACGTACACCTGCGTGAAT
>JAJFHK010000131.1 GCA_021775655.1 Filomicrobium sp.
ACGGGTGCGATCCGTATTTGTTGCAGCGAACGGTAAAGCGCCTAGTGTGGTACAGAAACTATTTCTTATAGCGCAAGTATCTGACGTTCACCCAGCCAGTCATTTCCGCATAACTAACGCGGCACCAATTGGCAACGCATCCACCTGTTCTGATGACACAAGCCGAGCCTGCGGGAATTGCCCCAACCTTTGCATAGCTGACATTGGGACCGGCGCGCATATTGAGAACGTCGTATGAGGCAACATTCGTAACCTGCCATGTGCCGCAACACGCACAGGCAGACGCCGGACCGGCAAAAGAGGCAAAGGCTCCAGCGGCGAGAAGGGACAGAAGCGCAATACGTTTCGACATGGAAAACCTCTTGTGTTCGCAATTCCAAACTACACGATTGTCCCATCTCGTGCATGAATGGGCGCTGAAATAAAAAGGGCGCCGGTCTTTCGACCGACGCCCGGTTGAGCTGCGACTTTATTGAGGAGGGGGGCCTCAGTCGCGGCAGGGGATCATGACGACCTTATCGACGTAAGGAATGCGGAACTTGCACTTGCGCTTCAGGTCGCCAGTGTACTCGTTAGCCTTGTCGATCAGTTCGTCGAAGACTTGCGTTACATCGTTCTCGACCGTCTTGCCGCCTTCTTCTTCTTCTTCGATAGCGCCGTATTCCTGTTGGCCAGTGGCTTCGTCTTCTTTTTCTTTCGAAACGTAGCCGTCGTCTCGGTTCGTTTCTTCTTTCTCAGTCGTAGCGTTGCGCTCGAGTTCGGCTTCTTCTTCTTCAGCTACCGTGGAACGCTTCTCGAAACGCGGAGGTGGTTCGATGATATCGCGTTCAGCACGACGGACCACATCGCGCTCAATCTTCGGCTCGGTCTTACGCTGTATTTTACGCTCAACCTTGCGCTCAGGTGCGGCCTCAGCTTCTGCAGCCGGCTCGACTTTGCTTACGGCTGTATTACGCTTGGCAGCAGCGTACTTTCCGCACAATTGAACATCGTCGGGCGCGCGCTCCCATGTGAACGTCTTCGAGAAAAAACTGGAAGATGCATTGCCGACAACGCGGAGCTTGCTATCGCTGAGGCGCGTCAAGCGAACTGAGTATTTTTTGCCCCTTGCAGGCGAGTAGATCCAGCCGCCGCCCTTCGAGGTGACGCTGCCGAGGATTTGCGTGCCGCAGCGATCTTCGTGCTTCTTTTCCTTAACGTGGACGACAAAGCCGCAAAGGCCTTTGCTTTTTTTGCAGTCTTTAATCTCGACGGCGCCGCGGCCGTTGTGGTCGTACCAAATGCCTCGCGGATCGGTTTCTGCGGTTGCTGAAGCCGACCAGAGGACGGCAACGCCGATTGCGGCAATCTGTGATGCGCGAATGTTGCGTGACATCTTGAAAGTTCCCCTTTGATTTCCTGTTACCCATCCCGCTTCGATTTTGCGGCGAGGGAGCTGTTGTTGTGTCCTCAACATGCGCACATTCCGGCAGGGGCGCTGTTTCGCTTGGAACAGGTTCAAAAAAAGTTCCCGTTGCTGCTTTTAGACGCTGACACTCTAGTCACCCGATAAAATGAGTTGTGTATCCATTCCTTGACCGCTTAGGTATTTCGAGGCGTGCTTGCTGATCACAGAGGAATATGGCGCAAACGTCTGTAAAACCTGGCCTTCTTCCGAGCAAATCCGCCAGCGGCCGTGCTGACGCTCGATAATGAGCCGTCCCCTGGCGACCCCTGCCGCACCGCCGAAGCCGTGGTCGGTTGTGACCTTGAACTCATATATGAACTCAGCTTTGTATCTCTGCGGTCGCCCCATAGGAGCTACGTCAAGGGAACCAGGCTTCAATTTATAGGCGCGACGGGGCCATCGGCTAGCAAAATCAGTAATTTGGTTGACGACAGAGGTTCGCGACGTCGCCATGTCGCCCCAATAATCGACCTTGTAGCAGTATAGGCTAACGAGAGCTCGACGGGCGCGCGGTCCGCTCGAAAAGTATCGCTTTTCGATTAGAGATTTCGCCTGATGCCAGTTCAAGACGTATTGTTCGATTTGCTTGATTTCTTGCGGTTGCCGTTCAGGCAAAGGGAAAGATTCTGCCTTGCTTTCGGGTATGAGTGCCGGCTCCGCAATTTTACCAATTGGTCTCCAATCGGATTTTATTGGGGAAACGAGTTGCAGCTGTTGGCCGGGCGCAGTCTCGGCGACTGATACATCGACGTCAGCGAATTTTGTGACCTCGCTGGCCTTCGCTCCCAGCAATGCGGGGACAGCGCGGGCCACACGCAGCGGACCCATGATAGCTTCAAGCTCACTTTCCGCTACTGGAAGTACTGATTCTGGGTCTGGAAGCCTGACACCTTCTTGATTCTGATCACGGATCGAGGGCGCTTCACTGAGCAAGCGGCTCGCGAGCTGGGACGGCGGAGCTGCAGGCGCGGCAATCTTGTGCGAAGTTACGGCAATCCGTTCAGGCAGCGTTTCCTGCTGTCGGAGTTGCTGGCGTTCGGCCAACAATTCGGCCCGCCAAACATATGCCGCGGATAGGCTGGCGACCGAAACGGATGCTGCGATGGTGAATGCCGCCGCTATCAGGATATGGCGTCGCAACTCTTTTCGGCTCTGGGCTTGGGTAGCGTCGTAAGCCGCTCGTTCGTCGGGCTTGCTGAGAACCTTATAAGCCTCGATGACGTCGCGCAGGTCGTCGGAGGCGGTGGCCCCGTCTTTTCCGCTTCCGCTGCCTGCGGACGGAT
>JAJFHK010000132.1 GCA_021775655.1 Filomicrobium sp.
ACCGACCCTGGTCAGGAGATATCGGCTACGGGCGAACCTGGGATTGCGGGTGCTCCTGGTGTAGCGGGTGCGCCCGGAGCAGGTGGTGTTGGGACGCCGGGGACTTCGGGCGCTACGGCCGACGCAAGTCCACGCATCAAGGTCAAAACAACGGCGATTGAGGGTTCGATCGCGCTAAAAGGCGCTCGCATCGATGACGTGCAGTTTGTTGAATTCCACGTCGAACCAGACCCCAAAAGCCCGAAAGTTGCGCTGTTGCAGCCTTCGACCTCCAAGAATCCATATTTCGCAGAATTTGGCTGGTTGCCGCCTGCAGGCTCGTCGGCGAAAATGCCGAGCGGGAATACGGTCTGGAAGGCGGCCGAGGGAGCGGTCCTCACCAGTGCGAACCCGCTCGTCCTGACGTGGGACAATGGCGAGGGACTTTCTTTCAAGCGGACAATTTCGGTTGACGACCACTACATGTTCACCGTGTCGGACGAGGTTTCCAACTCGTCTGGTAATGATATCGTTTTACATCCGTACGCGCGGATCTATCGACATGGAACGCCGAAGATCGAAGGCTTCTTTATTCAGCATGAAGGGTTGATTGGCTGGCTTGGCGACGAAGAGCGGTTGCAGGAATTCACCTATTCCGGTTTGCTCGACGAGGAAAAGCGGCAGCGCTTTGAAGGGGTCAAAGGTGGTTGGATCGGGATTACCGACAAATATTGGGCGACAGCGATCGTCCCTGATCAACAGAAGCCTTACACCGCTCAGTTCTGGACGCCGACTCGTACGGGGCCAACGCAGATCGAATCTTTCCAGGCGGATTTCCAGCAGGCGCCAGTGACGCTCGTAAAAGGCGGTACGGCGACGGTTTCTGCAAATCTATTCGCTGGGGCAAAGCAAGTCGATTTGATCGATGCGTACGAGGAGCAATACAAGATCCTCGAATTCAATTATCTGATCGACTGGGGCTGGTTCTACTTCATTACGAAGCCGCTGTATTACCTTCTGAACTGGCTCTATCAGATCTTCGGTAACTTCGGCTTGGCGATCCTGGCGACGACTGTGATCGTGAAGGCGGCGTTCTTCCCGTTGGCCAATCGTGCCTACGTCTCGATGGCGCAGATGAAGAAGCTGCAGCCGGAGATGGAGAAACTGAAGACGAAATATCCGGACGATAAGCAAAAGCAGCAACAGGAGCTGATGGAGCTCTACAAGAAGGAAAAGATCAATCCGCTGGCTGGTTGTTTCCCGATCCTTTTGCAGATTCCCGTGTTCTTCGCACTCTACAAGGTGCTGTTCGTTTCGATCGACATGCGGCATGCGCCGTTCTACGGCTGGATCAAGGATCTATCTGCGCCTGATCCGACGTCGCTGTTCAATCTCTTCGGACTGCTTCCTTATGATGTACCTAGCTTCCTGATGGTCGGAGTGTGGCCTTTGCTGATGGGTATTACGATGTGGCTGCAGATGCAGCTCAATCCTTCGCAGCCCGATCCCACGCAGCAGATGATATTCAACTGGATGCCAGTGATGTTCACGTTCCTGCTGGCGACTTTCCCCGCAGGTCTCGTTATCTACTGGGCGTGGAACAATATTCTGTCGCTTATACAGCAATACGCGATCATGAAACGGCAAGGCGCAGAAGTGCCGCTGATTGAGAACATCAAGAAGACATTCGCGGCGGTGAACGACTTGATACCGGGTCGAAAAAGCGAATAGCGCCGGAGGACTCCATTTCGGGTGCCCATTGCCCGGCTGGTGCCATTGAGCGAAGTGCTCGACGAGGTAGCCTCTGGCCTCTGGAGGCGAATTGAAAAATGTTGGACGACACGCAAGTTTCCGCCGAACAGATCGAAGCTGGCGAAGCTCTGTGCCACCGGCGTTGGAGCTTCGTTAAAGGCGTGGTCGACATCGAATTCCTGCCAGCTGCTGACCGGCCGGAGATTGCCTTCGCGGGCCGCTCCAATGTAGGTAAGTCGAGCCTCATCAACGCGCTGTTGCGTCAGGGTGGATTGGCGCGGACGTCGAACACGCCAGGTCGTACTCAGGAGCTCAATGTCTTTGCGCCGGCTGAAGGAGAGCAAGCACCGGAAGTCTATCTATTCGATTTGCCCGGTTATGGATTCGCAAAGGCTCCCAAGGACAAGGTCGATACCTGGACCACGCTCGTGAAGGACTACCTGCGCGGACGCCCAACGTTAAAGCGGGTGTTTCTGCTGATTGATTCACGCCATGGCATCAAGCCGGTGGATCGCGAAATATTGGAGATGCTCGACGTCGCGGCGGTGAGCTACCAGATCGTCCTGACGAAGATCGACAAGATCAAGGTGGGGCAGATCGAAACTCTTCAAAAGGTGACGACGGACGCTCTGCTCAAGCATCCGGCTGCCTATCCTGAGGTGCTTGCCGTTTCGTCCCTCAAAGGGACAGGGCTTGCCGAGCTTCGCGGAACGTTGGCTGGTGTGCTCTAGTCGCTTACTGCTGGATGAGGGCGCGCAGCAGTGGCTCCATGCCGGTCCAGGCCTGGGCCCCGAATTGGGCGAGAAGGCCGCCAAGGACGGCGGCAATAGTCCAGCCCGCCAAGCGTTTGGCAAGCACTGAATAGTTGGAAGCCACCTTGATCTCGATAATCTGTTCAGGCAGTGCCGTTTCGGCGGCCAGTCCGTCAGGGCCTACTGTGCGGGCAGAAACGATGAGTTGCAGACGGCGCTTGCCGCGCAGTTTCGGAGTAACCGTCCAGCGCCATCTTGCGTAGTCGTCGGCCATCAGGCCAAGTGCGTTTTCGATCCACTGAGTTTCTGGCGAAGCGGTCTCAATGAAGAAGCCGCCTTCGGGCGCGCGCAGGCGAACACTCATTGCCTTGGTTACCTGGATATCGTGACGGTGGGTGGCGTTGAGGTCGAGCCCTTCAGAGATGGCTTTGACCTCAGCCTTGGCAATGCGAACTTCGACTGGCGAAGTGATACCAACACGCATGCGGCGCGGAACGTTCTCGATCAATTGCCCCGGTAGGATGGTGGGGGAGTGACTGGGTTCAGACCCCCGCTCGCGTTTTCGTTCCGGGCGTTCTTTGGAGCCGCGAGGATGCAGCTCGCGCTGGGTTGTCCTTGCGATATCCGCTTGCTGGCGGGCGCGTGAATTCGCGGCAAACACCTCCTCTGGAGAGGGCATTGGCGCATTTGCACCTGGGACATTTTGCAAGGGACCGGTTGGGCGCTGACCGGGCGGAGCCGAAGGCGGGCCGGTCCATGGGGGTTCCCGATGGGCGGTTTGTCCGGGCGGCGGGCGCCGATCGGCTGCTGGATGGTGACCTGTGTGGACCGGTGCTGGCGGTCGCGACGGCATTCCGGCGGGAATCGGCGGTGGGGCGCCGCGTGGTGGCGGTCCTGCTGGCGTCGGAGGCGAGCCGGAGGGAGGTGGAGCCCAGCCTTGTCTGCCCTGCAGTGAAGGAGCGGGCGGGAGGGATGGCGGTGCCCGCAATGCGGGAGTCGGCTTCGAGGCAATTGGCGGTGGTTCAGGCGCTTCGATTGACGAACTTGGTGAAGACGGCGGAGCGGCACCTGATTCTAATGCTTGGGTTTCCGCATCTGGAATTGCCAATGAATCGGCATCATCGACAGTCCCAGGTGGTGTCTCATCAGGTTCGGGGTCCGCTGCATCTTCCAAAACGGGATTGGGTTGGGCCTCGCCGGCGGTGTCTATTGTTTCGTCAGCCAATTTCTTTGCAGCGACTTGATCGCTGTAGCCGGCAGCCTTGCGGCTGGCGATCTGATTGCGTGCCTGTGCGAGGATGTCACTGGTCGCGCTGGAAGGCTGTGGTGGCGATGCTGAAGTCTGAGTAATTTGGTCCTGGCCGGTTGCCCGCCCCGGTGGAGTGGCTGGTGTTGGCTGGCTCGCTTGCCGGATGACATTTATTGCCACCTCGAAAGTCAGTCCGTGCGCGCGTAACAATCCCGCAGCACTGGTCTTGGCATCGCCGATGATCGCAGCAAGGACAATGGCCCCGTCAATCATCGTGCGACGACCGGCACGAGCGGCGACGGCGGCGGCATTGAGGATGCGCCGAAGCTCCTCGGAAATCGATACAGTGGCGTCGTCATCCGGAGCCAGGCGGGCGTCAATTCGGCCGATCTGCTGAGAGACATCCGATTGGAGCGATTCAATGCTGACACCGCTGGACGACATGACCTGGCGCGCGTCGTCGTCTTCTGTCAGGGCCAACAACAGGTGATCGAGGGCGACCTCGGTATGGGATTGTTCCTGTGCGTACTGGGCGGCACGGGTCAGCGTCTGCCCGAGTGTCGGTGACATCGGCACTGGTGTGACTTGATCGGCGATGTCCGCCCCCATGCCGGGCTCCCCTTCAAATGGCCGGAAAAGCCGACTTTGAAGCTATCCTGCTTGATCCTGCCGGTCCGCTTCCCGCCGCCCCAGCCTGATCGTCTAAGGTGTTTCTAACGCGGATAGCAATGGATTGTGTGCGAAATCCGTTGAGGTAAGCGTATCCGAGCGTTTGTGCGATATATGAATGGCTTCGATACAACAACCTGTGGCAAAGATGCGCGGGTGCAGCAGCGCGTGGAGGGACACTTCCGGCCTGCAGGAATTCCCGCGATGGAAGTGAACAAAATGGACGACAAAAAGAAACGTGCGCATCCGCCCAAATTGGCTGGAAATGGGCCCCGGGAAAAGGAACAGATAAGTGCCCATGTCCAGGCGCGCATCCTGGCGGAAGCACTGCCCTACCTTATCCGCTATGACGAACAGACAGTGGTCATAAAGTTCGGCGGCAATGCGATGGGTGATAAGGCGTTGGCCGAGGCATTTGCCCAGGACGTCATCTATCTCAAGCAGTCGGGCGTAAACCCCATTATTGTGCATGGCGGCGGGCCGCAAATCGCGAAGATGCTTGCGAAGCTTTCCATCGAGTCGGAATTCGTCAACGGCCTACGGGTTACGGACAAACCAACTGTGGAAGTTGTCGAGATGGTTTTGGCTGGGGCGATCAATAAAGAGATCGTATCGGTGATCAACCGGCAGGGCGGTAAGGCTGCCGGCATTTCCGGAAAAGATGCCAACTTGATGATTGCAACCCGCATCACCGAGATGGAGGACCCAACCTCCAATATCATGAAAGCGGTTGATATCGGATATGTCGGTGATCCGAAGTACGTCAATCCGCATATCGTTGACGTCATCTCAAATTCGGATCTTATTCCGGTGATCGCGCCGGTGGCGATTTCGCCTGAAGGCGAAACGCTGAACGTCAACGCCGATAGCTTCGCATCTGCCCTCGCCGCCCGCATGAAGGCAAAGCGCTTGCTGTTGTTAACTGATGTTGCAGGCGTGCTCGACAATGACAACAAGCTCGTCTCAAGATTGACGGTAGAAGATGCGCGCGACCTCATTCGCAATGGTACGATCACGGGAGGTATGATTCCGAAGATCGAAGGTTGCATTGAAGTTGTGGAAGCAGGTGTCGAGGCTGTCGCAATTATCGACGGGCGGGTTCCGCACTGTGTGCTTTTAGAACTCTTTACCGAACATGGCGTGGGTACGCTTGTTGGTCAGGAAAACCGAAACTCGTGAATTCAGCCGACAACAATCCAAAGCGTGATCGACAGGCATTCGGGGCTGGGGGTGCAGAACTGCGCGGCTTCGCTGCAACAGAGGTTTGGGTTTTTGACCTCGACAACACGCTCTATCCGGCGGAATGCAATCTGTTCGCGCAGGTCGATCAGCGCATGGGTTCGTTTATCGCTAAGGAGTTGGGTGTGCCGTTCGCGCAGGCCCGGCATCTTCAGAAAGCCTACTACAAGCAGTTTGGGACAACGCTGTCGGGGCTTATGAAGGTGCATAAAATGGCACCTGAACCGTTTCTCGACTACGTGCACGATATCGATCTGACTTGCGTACCCGAGTTGCCGCAACTCAGAGCGGCGATCAGTCGACTTCCTGGGCGCAAACTGATCTTCACCAATGGTTCACGACGTCATGCCGAGCGCGTTGCAGGAAAGCTAGGAGTGCTTGACGAATTCGAAGGCATTTGCTCGATCGAAACCTGTGAGTTTGTGCCGAAGCCACAGGCAGAAGCCTTCGATCGGATGGTCAAACACCACGACTTTGCGGCTGACCGGGCGGCGATGTTCGAAGACATGCCGCACAATCTTGAAGCGCCGCACGTTCTTGGAATGACGACCGTGCTTGTGCATTCTGATTTTTACGATCACCCCATCCAGAAGAAGATCAAGCAATGGCGCGAGCCTCCCGAGCACGTTCATCACATGACCGATGACCTGACACGATTTCTTGGAAGCGTGAAGCCGCGTTGATCCCGAATCATTGGGCCGCAATTGTTTCTAGAGCAGCACTACATCGTCATCGAATACGATGCGCTCAATGCCTGAAAGAATGTCGCGCCCCTGATCTCCGCTCTGGTCGACGATGGTGGCGTTGCCGCCGCTAATGTTCGAAATATCGAAGTTATCGCGGGAACCGAAGATCCGAACGGTGTCCACACCGATTCCTCCAAACAAGTTGTCATTGCCGGATCCACCGATCAGGAGATCATTGCCAACCGCGCCATAAATCGTGTCGTTGCCTGCGCCTCCGCGAAGAAGATCGTTACCGTTTTGCCCGTTCAGCCGGTCGTTCCCATCGCCGCCAAACAGGAAGTCTCGATCAATGCCGCCGAGCAGGATGTCATTTCCGCTTTCACCGTACATTCTGTCGGTGCCAGCCTGACCGTGCATTACGTCGTTCCCGTTACCGCCATAAATGACGTCATTGCCGAGGGCTCCGTATAGCCGGTCGAAACTATCGCCGCCGAAAATACGGTCGTTGCCGGTGCCGCCGAACAACGAGTCCGTACCACCCTCACCGTACAAAACGTCGTTCCCGGACCCTCCTTCGGCGCGGTCGAATCCAAGTCCTCCGTTGATGGTATCGTTTCCAGCACCGCCGGACAGGATGTCTGCGCCATCCATGCCGTTCAATACGTCATTGCCGAATAGACCAAACAGGATGTTCTGGAGACTGTCGCCGGTAATAACGTCGTTCCCGTTACCTCCTGTGACATTCTCGATCGTTGAGACCGTGTCGTTGCCTGATTGCGTCCCGGTTGAAGAATTGCCGGTCAGGTTAACTGTAACACCTGCGCTGAATCCCGAACCGAAGAACAGCGTGTCGATACCGTCGTCGCCGTTGTATTGGTCGTCTCCGTCAAGGAGGGAGGCGAAGATCATGTCGTTGCCGCCACCGGCATTGATTATGTCGGTCCCGCCGAGGCCTTCAAAGTGCTCGTCGACTGCGCTACCCGTGAAAGTGTCGTCGTTGTTGGTTCCTATAACGCCTTCAATTGAAGTGAGCAGGTCGGTTTCACCAAAACTGTCGGATGCTGCACCGGTCGTAAAGTTTACGTTCAGGCCGCTTCCCCCATTTTCAACCGAATAATCGATTGTATCGAAGCCGCCCATACCATTGATTTGGTCGATACCGTTGAAGCCAGAAAACCAATTTGCTCTGTTGTCGCCGGTCAAGGCGTCGTTCTGGCTTGTGGCCCGGATAATTTCGATGTTTCTCAGAGTGTCGGTGTTACCGTAGCTGTCGGTTACTGTGCCGTTGGTGAGATCGATGATGATGCTGCCCGCACCGTCTTCTGAAGTGTAATCGACGGTGTCGATGCCGTCACCGCCATCAATGAAGTCATTACCGGCTCCGCCAACGATGAAGTCATCTCCGGCGCCGCCATTGATGTTGTCGTTTTCAGAACCGCCGATGATAATGTCGTCTCCGGCGTTACCATTGATGTTGTCGTTTCCGGGACCACCGTCGATGACGTCGTTTCCGTCACCGCCGTTGATGTTGTCGTTTCCAGCGCCACCGTCGATGACATCGTTTCCGGTGCCACCGTTGATGTTGTCGTTTCCAGCTCCGCCGTCGATAATGTCGTTTCCGGAGCCACCATTGATGGTGTCGTTTCCGTCACCGCCATTAATCGTGTCGTTGCCTGAGCCGCCATCAATTTCGTCGTCGCCGCCTTTGCCGTCGATATTGTCGTTGCCGTCTCCACCGGAAATAGTGTCATCGCTTCCAGTCCCGTCCAGGTCATCGTCGCCGCTACCGCCGATGATTACCTCGCCAGTGAGACTGAAAGTAGCTTGGATGCCGCTTGGAAATTCAGCTCCGATTCCGTCTGTGGAGGATCCGTTGCCATCGCCGGTCAGCCAATTTGCCGAGTTGGAGATTGCGGCAAGAACCTCTTCCGGCGTGCCTGAAGTGATCCCAGCGTAAACATTGACGTCATGGTTTCCTGGAATTTCCACGAATCCGGGGATTCCTGTACCCGTGATGTCGCCCAATCCGGTTCCCGTCGTATTGACAGTACCGATATCTGAACCGATGGCTGCCAGGAAGCGCGTTGGTGTGACTTCCCCCAACAAGCTGACTGAACCCTGCACCGCATAAATGTTATCGGCAGCGCCGAAGCTGAGACCGTCGCCATCGAGAACGATCGGGTCAATGTCTATTGCAAGGCCAGCCGTATCGTTTCCGCCGATGTTGACAGAAATTAACGCGCCCAGATTCGCAAACGTGATTGATGTTCCAGCAGCAATACCACCGGCCGGCACCGTAAAGACGAATGAACCGGCGCGAAGATCTAGTGTGGCGGCGAGGTCGTTGGGAAATGCTGAGCCGCTCCAGGCGTGGTCAGTGAAGATAATTTGTTCGCCGGCGCCCAGTTCTTCGAGAGCAACAACCGAGAAACCGTCGGAACCGTCCGAGTTAAATCCGGTGAATGCAATTGAGCCTTGTGCGAGTGGCATTGAGACGACCTTTCAAAACGAAATCCCCGTGTTGCCACCATCAATGCCAGAAAGTACTTGAGGATCTGTTCATGGATAACATCCATTAACTTCAAATTTTTCTGCGTTTTCATTGAAAATTCCACCCTCAATCGATCCAATGTATTGCTCAAATTTGTGACACTTCGGATCAATGGTTAGAATTTGTTTCAATGAGATTATTTATTGGCCAGCCGTTGAGTGTTCGAGAACGGCACAACGATTATCGAATCAAAAACGGCGGAGGCAATTGGCGCCTCCGCCGTTGTCGTTAGCGTTTCAAACGCTGAGAATTTTGAGAGCGCTATCCGTCGCCTTCAAAGATCTCGTTGCCATTCTCGTCAAGAGCGATGTTATCGCTTTCGTTGGATAGAAGCGGGGTAATCCGGCGGATCGCAACACGGCGGTTACGCTGCTCGGGACCGCGAGTTTCGACCTTGAGGAATTCTTCGCCGTAGCCTTGCGTGACAAGGTTCTCCGGTGGGATGTCGTAGTATTCCGTCAAGGCGTTCGCGACTGAAGCCGCGCGTTCGTCGGACAGGATCATATTTTCTTCTCGATCACCAGTGGCATCGGTGTGACCTTCGATCAGATAGACCTCGTCCGGGTTCTCCTTGATGGCAGCATCCATAGCGGCGCCAACTTCATCAAGCCGATCGAGTTCGCGGTCGGGGATTTCAGCTGAACCGGTTGCGAACCTGATTGTGTCGAGGTCGATACGAGGCATGTAATCGCGCAGGTTCCTGTTCACCAGAATCTGGTTCAAAGTGTAGGTGCGATCAATCTCATCGACGGGGTCGGCGACGACGGCATCGTAAACGTCGTCAATGCTGTGTTCGGATGGTTCGACGATGTACCCGGACCTCGGTCCGGAGTAGCGGACCGGGGCGATCTCAACTGCAAGATCGCCTTCGTCCCACCAACGCGGCCGATTGTCGAACAGTACTGACACGCGGTTGCCGGGATGGATTCGATATCGGCGAACGATGAAGCCATCGACATCGCGGATGGTTACGACCCGGGTGCCATCGGGACGAACGACGACATTCCGGCTCCAGCCGTTGTTGAGGTCGTCGACGTAGACATCTCGGGCATTCCAACCGTGCAGGCGGTCGCTGTCGTTATGATAGACGTAGTAGCTTGAGACGATCGCCGCTCCGACGGCAGCTCCAGCAAGTGCGGTGAAGATCGTGCGGCCACGGCGGCGGTCGACTACGCGGGCACGTTCACGCCAAGCAAAATTGCGGCGGAACGTTCGGCGCGAGGTGCGGCGCTGGTTCTGCAACCAGTTGCGCTGGCGAGCCACGCGATTGTTGCGCCGTTTTAGTCGTGTCGTTCGATTTCGGCCAGTATTGATCTTGCTTGCCAGATTTTTGCGCCGTTGCTGCAGACGTTTGAAAGTCGTGTTGTTGCGCTTGATTTGGCGGGTCTGAACTTTACGGCGCTTGCGGGTCTGTTTGTTAATTGCCCGCCGACGATTGTCGAGATTCTTATCGCGCTTCTGCAATTGCTTGGCGCGTTTGTCGAGCGCCTTGTCGCGCTGATTGTTTTTGCGTTGGAGAGTTTTTGCTTTGTTTTGGCGTTGGCGCTTCAAAGCCTCCTGGCGCTTCCTTTGCTGACTCTTCTTCTGTGCATCGAGGCGCTTCTGCTTGAGGCCGCGTGCCTTTTCTTCGTTGATGGCGCGCTGGCTTCGCTGCTTGTTGTTCTGTTTTGCTTTGCGCTGCCGGATTTTTTTCTGTTGAGCGGCTTTGCGCTTTTGTTGCTTGATCTGATTGGCGCGGGCGTTGGGATTATTGGGCCGCTTGTTCTGGTTTGCTTTTCTCTTTTGCTGGCGTTGTTGTTGACGCTTCTGTTGACGGGCAGCTTTCCGCTTGGCTTTTTCTTCGGGCGTCAAAGCCTTCTGGGCAAGAGTGATTGTGTCGGCTTTCGAAGCCGCTCCAGCCTGCTGAGCAGACGCTGGAAGAGTATAAAGTATCGGCATCACCATTAGGATGCCGACAAGAAGTCGGAAGATAGATTTCATTTCCAAGACCTTCGTTTATGACCACTTTGTCGGGTGGCCCCTCCGGGTGACTGTGCTTTTTTATTCTCTTTAGTTCCTGAATACACGCTGAAGACTGGCAAAAACATGGCAAGTTTTCGAGCGGTGAAAGAGCACGTAGTGGCTGAGACGTTGATGTTTTTCTCTGACTGGCCTCTGTATGCCCGCAATTCAAGACTGCTGGTTGACGGAAAATCGTTTAACGTCAGATAGTTGACGGCGAAACTCCACGCAAGGTACTGATTTTGAACAGTTGGCTAAGCGGTGAATTATCGACCGATTTCGTGCTTTTCGTAGCGGTACACTTGGTTGCAGAATTCACAAGTCACATTAATGGTTCCGTCTTCTTCGCGAAGATCGTCGAGGCTGGAAACTGCGAACTGTGACAAGAACCCTGTGACGCGCTCGCGCGAACACCCGCAATGGTCCGTCAGTGATTGGCTCTCCTGGACGCGGACGCCTTCTTCATGAAACAGTCTGTAGAGTAGGCGTTCAGGAGAGAGGCCAGGTTCGGTCAACTCGTGATCTTCAACGGTACCGGCCAACATTTCCGTGCGCCTCCAACCATCGTCGTCCCCGCCGCTTAGCGGAACCGGCTCGCCCTCGGTATCGCCGAGCGCGTTGCCGCCATCGTGGGCGATATGCTGCAACAACAGGCCGCCTGCTCGCCAGGTCCAGTAGCCACTGTCTGCGCTGCCCACCGGCTTTGTACGTGGTTGGTAGACCTTTGCCACGGCAAGGCGAAGAAACGTCGGGAGCTGCTCAGACTGGCGGAAGTAGGTAAGCGCCGCGCTCGAGAGCGACTCATTTTCAAGCGCGACAATGCCTTGATAGCGATCCATTTCGCCGCCCGGGTCGATGGTCATGGCAAGAGTGCCCGCCCCGAGAAGCGCGGACTTTTCATTATCATCGCCCCCGGTCTCTGGTACGCGTTTATGATCGAAGCTGGCGTAGCCGCGTAGATTGCCCGGCGCGTCGTAGTTTGCGACTAACAAATCAAGCGGACCGTCGGACTTCGTTTGCAGGATGAGGCGGCCTTCGAATTTCAAAGCGCTGCCAAGAAGGGACGTGAGCGCCAGGGCCTGACCCAAAACTTCACCAATGGCATCTGGGTAACCGTGGCGCGAAAGAATGCGGTCAAGACCAGGCCCCAGGCGAACGATGCGTCCCGAGATGTTGGATCGCACCGTATGGAAAGGAATGACGAAATCGTCAGCGGAGTCTGTCGAGGCTCCTCCAATTTCGCTGCCATTCGGGTTGTCCGATGGATCGGCCACCTCGGCACTCCGTTCTTTGTTGTCTTCGTATGGATTGTGTTTGGTTTAGGCGCCTAGGCACCAGGCAAGGATCGCCTTTTGGGCGTGCAACCGGTTTTCGGCTTCATCGAATACGACCGACTGTGGCCCTTCGATAACTTCATCGGTGACCTCATTGCCGCGATAGGCAGGCAGGCAATGCATAAAGATTGCGTCCTTGCCGGCCTTCTGCATCAAAGTCTCAGTCACAGCGTACGGCTGCAAGAGCGCCTTGCGCCGCTTTTCGTCTTTGTCGCCCATGGAAACCCAGGTGTCGGTGACAACGCAATCAGCGCCGCGAACCGCTTCCGCAGCATCGTCGGTGATGAGCAGGCGGCCCTTTTGCTGGTTCACCCATTTTTCGATTGTCGGGTCAGGGCGCAAGGAATCCGGACAGCCGAATCGCAATTCGAAGTCGAATTGCACGGCGGCGTGTATCCAAGAGGTCGCAACATTGTTGCCGTCGCCGACCCAGGCGATTGAGTGACCGGCAATGGGGCCTTTGGCTTCTTCAAAGGTGACAATGTCGGCCATGATCTGACAAGGGTGGCTGACGTCTGTCAGCCCGTTGATCAGTGGTACCGTTGCGTGCCGAGCAAATTCAATCAAAGTCTCGTGGCTGTTGGCGCGCAGCATAATGGCGTCAACATAGCGCGAAAGGACACGCGCCGTATCGGCAATCGATTCACCCCGGCCGATTTGCAGGTCGGTGTCATTGAGCATGATCGTCTGGCCACCGAGCTGACGCATGGCGACATCGAAGGAAACGCGCGTCCGCGTCGAGGGCTTCTCGAAGATCATTACGAGGATGGCATCCGCAATGCTATTTGGGAGCATCTTGGCCGGCACGCGTTTGCCGGCCCGCTTCATTGCGTGGGCCGTGTCGACGATCGAGCGCAGCGTTGCTGCGGTCAAAAGGTTGATATCAATGAAATGGCGGGGGGAGGTGCTGGACAACCCGCGGCTCCGTAATTGTTTTGGATTTCAAGTTGAGATGCGGCGCTGGCTGGCAAGTGCCCGCTTAAGCCGCGACAGGCCCTCGGCGATCTCTTCT
>JAJFHK010000133.1 GCA_021775655.1 Filomicrobium sp.
CAACGAAATCCGCCGCCTCGTAGAGAATGGGTATAGCGAGGTCGTTCTGACGGGCGTCGACATCACATCTTATGGCAAGGATCTTCCCGGACAAACTACACTTGGCGGCCTCGTTCGCCGCGTATTGAAATTGGTGCCGGATCTCAGGCGTCTGCGGCTATCCTCGATCGACCAGGTCGAGGTTGATGAAGACTTGTTCATTGCGCTGGCTGAAGAGGAGCGGCTTATGCCGCATCTGCATTTGTCGATGCAGTCCGGCGACGACATGATTCTAAAGAGGATGAAGCGTCGCCACCTGCGCGACGATGCGATCGGGTTCTGCAAACAGGCGCGGCGTCTTCGACCGGATGTCGTATTTGGCGCAGACCTGATTGCGGGGTTTCCGACTGAGACCGAAGAGATGTTTGAAAACACCATAAACCTGGTAGGGGACTGCGGCTTGACTTATCTCCACGTGTTTCCGTTCTCGCCGCGTGAAGGCACGCCGGCAGCAAAGATGCCGCAAGTCGACCGCCGTACCGTTAAAATTCGTGCGCAGCGGTTGCGTGAAGATGGCGCGGAGGCACTTTCTCGATTCCTCGATACTCAGATCGGGCTTGAGGCCGAAATTCTGTTTGAGCGCGGCCACCGTGGCCGGACTGAGCATTTCGCAGAAACGTTTGCTGACGTGGAAGGCCTGCCGGGTGAATTGCGGCGGGCGCGACTTGTTAGTCACGACGGTCTGAGATTACGCGCTGAGGTGGTGGGTTGAGCCAACAAGGGCAAAAGTCACGTGGGTTTTTCGGGCGCATCTTGGGCGGCGAGAAGAGTGCGCCGGAAGAAAATTTGCCAAGTGCTCAATATTCTGACCCTGAAATTGCCGGTGCGGAAGCTGAGGCGACACACGAATCGGAGGTGGTCGAAGAAACTGGGGCGGTTGACGCACGGGAAAGCCTCGATGGTTCCGCGTCGACATCGCGTACCGTTCTGACAAACATGGGGGCGAGCGATGCGGCAGTACCCGAGGTCGTCAAAGCGGGCTGGTTCAGCCGTCTGACCACGGGACTATCCAAAACGTCTTCGAAGATTTCTGAGGGCATCACGGGGCTCTTCACGCGAAAAAAGCTCGACGCCGGTACTATCGACGATTTCGAAGACCTGTTGCTGCAAGCCGACCTCGGAGTTGAGACTGCGACCAAAATCACCGACCGCATTTCCAAGGGAAGGTTTGATAAGGGGATCGCACCTGAGGATGTGCAAAAGATTCTTGCTGAAGAGGTCGAAGCGGTGCTGGCGCCGGTGGCGCAGCGGCTTGTTACGGACCCTGGCAATAAACCGCACGTCATCCTCATGGTAGGTGTCAACGGTACTGGTAAGACTACGACGATCGGCAAGCTCGCTGCCCAATTTGCCCGCCAGAATAAGAAGGTCATGGTTGCGGCAGGCGATACATTCCGCGCCGCTGCGATCGACCAGCTTAAGGTCTGGGGCGAGCGCACCGGGGCGGTCGTGATTGCCCGGGATGTCGGTTCAGACGCCGCGGGTGTGGCATTTGACGCCTTGAAACAAGCTCAGGCGGAACAATATGACGTATTGCTGATCGACACAGCCGGGCGCCTGCAAAACAAGCAAGTGCTTATGGAAGAACTGGAAAAAGTTGTGCGAGTACTTGGAAAGTTTGATTCAAGTGCTCCGCACGAATGCGTTTTGGTGCTCGACGCAACGACCGGCCAGAACGCAATGCAGCAAGTGGAGGTGTTTCGTGAGCGGGCCGGAGTTACCGGACTGGTCATGACGAAACTCGATGGCACTGCGCGCGGGGGTATTCTGGTCTCCATTTCGGCCCGTCACAAGTTGCCGGTGTACGCGATTGGAATCGGTGAGGGAGTTGATGACTTGCAGCCCTTCGATGCGCGAGAGTTTGCCAGCGCAATCGCCAGCGGCGGGTGAGGGCTGGCTCAGGCAAGTCGCATGTATGCCGTTAAAGAGATGTATAACGCATAGGGTTAGGCTAAGCGTTATGTGGCGACACAAAAGATGGATGCCAATGGCCGCTGACCACTGGGTACAGTGCCCAACAACAGGATTGGTGGACTTATGAGCTCGCAGAAAAGCTGGTTTCCATTCAACGCCAAGCAAACTGTCAATATTCTCAGTGAGTTCGGGCCACTCGTTGCGATGTTCATCGTCAACGCGGCAGCGGGCATTAATGCGGGAACGTGGGCACTGATTATCGCGACCGGCGTTGCCATGGTCGTCATGAAAATCGTGCTCGGACGGCTGCCGGTGTTTCCTGTTATCGCTTCGTCGGTCACCGTTCTGTTCGGGATCATGACGCTGATTACCGGCGACCCAATGTGGATCCAGATCAAAGTAACGATCTTCAACGTCATGTTTGCATTGTTCTTGTTTGGCGGACTGTTGCTCAACAAAAACTTTTTCCAGCATATTTTCGAGGGGACATTCCATTACACCAAGAAGGGATGGGACAGTTTCACCTGGAGCTTTGCCTGGTTTTTCGTATTCACGGCAGTGTTGAATGAAATCGTTCGGCAATACTTTGAAAAAGACGGATTATATCCGGCCGTCGGCACATCAATGTACGATTTACTGGGCTTCCAGCTCGACGGCGTAAATGTCTGGATACTCTTTAAGATTGCCTTCATCATGCCGCTGTCAGGGCTTTATGCTTGGTACCTGACAAAACTGATGGCAAAGCATCAAATTCCCGACAACCAAGTGGAAGCAGGCGTTGCTGGTATGGGACCTGTCAAGGCTGGAGCAGCAAAGGCGGGTACGGAGTACGCTTCGGCTGGAAGCGATCCGACGCTGGCACGAGCCGCTGGCGCGGCCGGTAAGATCGGCCCTGCTTCGTCGCGCACAAGCTGAGCGGTTGGATCTGGATTGTTCGCAGAACATTATGTTGTAATAAGGCAGTGTTTTCAATGACTAATGGCCGGGATGAAGGTAACGGTGAGGCGACCGAAGAGGTTTCAATTGATTGGCGCCAGTTCGTTAAGTTCGTTGTTGAGCTCGGTCCTCTCGTCATATTCTTCGTTGTCAATTCGCAAGCTGGAATTCTGATTGGTACAGCTTGGTTTATGGTGGCGACGGCGGTCGCGCTAGCAACCTCCAAGCTGGTGCTCGGCAAGGTGCCGATCATGCCACTAATATCAGGCGTCTTTATCCTGGGCTTTGGCGGGCTAACTGTCTGGCTGCAGGATTCTTTCTTTATCAAGATTAAGCCGACAATCGTAAATCTGATGTTTTCCAGTATATTGTTTGCTGGATTATTTTTTCGTCAATCCCTTTTGAAATATGTTTTGGGCGAGGCGATCAGTCTGTCTGATGAAGGTTGGAGAATTCTGACAATTCGCTGGGCATTGTTTTTTCTATTTCTTGCAGGACTCAATGAAGTCATTTGGAGAAACTTTTCCGAGGACTTTTGGGTCAGCTTCAAGTTGTGGGGGTTGATGCCGCTGACCATGATTTTTGCAATGTCGCAAGTCGGACTTTTGCAACGTTACGAGAAAACCGAAAGTTGAACACGGTCGTTGTCGTCTGTGTGCGGATGGTATTTCTACGCCGTTTCTTTGCGACGACCGGATATCTCTGTCAGGAGTAGATCAAGGTGTGTCACATCTTGGTGCTGTAGTTTAGTTGTTCTAATCCTTCTGGTAAGGTCGGATGTAGACGAACAGCTCAAATTCGTATCTTCTTCTTATTAAAGTGGCTCCTTCTTCAGTACGGAGAAGGAAGCATGGTATTTCCTTTGAAAACCGTGAACCTATAGTCTGATGGCAAACAAGAAGAAACCGAGAACGAAGTCGTTGAGCAATCAGAAGCAGGGCATGAAAAAGGAGTCGAAGGTCGTGCAGCTTGAACATTCCCCGATTCACCTGCTGCATCGCGCTGGGCAATGCGCAGGTGATGTTTTCCAATCGGAAATGCGTACAGAGGATCTTACGCCACGGCAGTATGCGGTACTTGTTGCCGTTGCTGAAAATGAGGGTCTCAGCCAGACGGATCTGGTTGATGTGACGGGAATCGACCGGTCGACGCTTGCCGATATCATACGACGGATGCTGAAAAAGGGTCTCGTTCAGCGCCGCAGGACGAAGGAAGATGCCCGTGCCTATGCGGTGAAGCTGACCGAGGAGGGGCGCCGTATCCTCCAGGCCGCCGAGCCGATGGCCAAAAAGGTCGACGAGCGTATTCTTCAAGCTTTGCCAGCGGCGGAACGTGATCGTTTCCTGTCCGACCTCAATATGATCGTCGAAGCGCTGGGGCGGCTTGAGTCTTTGGTTGAGCCAGTGAATACGAAAACTGAAGGTCGGCGCCGGACCTGACAATCGAGGTCGCAGCGCTTTGGCTAACTTTTTTGTATTGAGCGATCACCGCCGCGAATATGGGTTTTTGTCGGCGTGCGGGCTTGCTTGCGTGCTTTTCACTTTTCGCTAAGCCCGCGGGCGGCACAGCCGACCAGAAATTCGATCTGACGGTGCGTTTCTTCAGGCTCGAATTCCCCGAGTTTGCGGTCGAGCGCAAGGGATACGATGCCATGGACCGACGCAAACAGTGCGCGGGCTGCGCTGCGTCTCTCGACATTGTCGGGAAGGTCGCCAACAAGGCAATCTTCGACCAGAGCGAACAGCTTGTTTTGATCGTCGCGATATTCCGGCGGGGCGCTGGCTCCCTCTGGAAGGTGGTGTTCGAAAATGGCGCGCCAAAGTTTTCTGTTGTTGCCGGCAAAGTGAAAATAGGCTTCGGCGAGCGCCATAAGTCGAGCAGCGGTGGGTTCGGTGCGGCTGTCATCGTGTGCCTTAGTCAGTGCCTGGCCCAATTCGGTGAGCGTTACGGTGTTTAGCGCGATGACTAGGTCGTCGAGATCCTCAAAGACATTGTAGATAGAGCCGACGGCGCAACCTGCTTCGGTGGCTATTCTTCGCGCCTGGACGCTGGCAAGGCTTTCTTCAACGATGAGTCTGCGGCCGATCTTCATGACGGTTTCCCGCAACTTGTTGCGGAATGCCGGATCCTTTCTTGGTTTCGGGGGTTTCTTCGTCACTGCGTTGGCCCCATTTTCACCCTCCGGAGAGCGCTGCTTCAAATTCCGTGATCGCGGCAATTGTTCAATCGCCCCACCAACATAAATGAACAAAGTTCATTTTTTATGGCGATAAATTCCAGCAGCATTCGTGCGGTCTCGTTTGCAAGTGATCTATGTTCACGCATCCGTCAAGGTTGCGGGCGGGCGAACTTGCAGCTTTCTGCAAGAAGGCTGTGAGCGCTTCTCTAACGAAATGGTCGTTAAGCGGCCTTTTTGACCATGCCGCGGGCGATCATGGCCTCTGCAATCTGGATGGTATTGAGGGCGGCGCCCTTGAGGAGGTTGTCGGAGACGATCCACATCGAGAGACCATTGTCGACCGTCGAGTCGGCACGGATGCGGCTGACGAACGTGTCGTATTCGCCAGCGCACTCAATTTGCGTGACGTAACCGCCAGGTTCTCGCTTGTCGACAACCGATATACCGGGAGCGTCGCGCAGAATTTCACGCGCTTCGTCCGGCTCGATCTCGCGTTCAAACTCGACGTTGACTGCTTCGGAATGTCCGACGAACACGGGCACGCGTACGCATGTTGCCGTCAGCTTGATTTTGGGGTCGAGAATCTTCTTGGTCTCAGCCATCATCTTCCATTCCTCCTTGGTGAAGCCGTCCTCCATGAAGACGTCGATTTGGGGAATGCAATTGAAGGCGATCTCCTTGGGAAAGTTCGAGGCGCTCACCTCTTGCCCGGGAACGTACTTGCCCTTGGTCTGTGACCACAGTTCATCCATCGCCTCCTTGCCGGCGCCAGAGACCGACTGGTAGGTGGCGACCACAACGCGCTTGATTTTGGCGCGGTCATGCAAAGGCTTGAGGGCCACGACCATCTGGATCGTCGAGCAATTCGGGTTGGCAATGATATTCTTCTTGGCGTAACCGTCGAGAGCATCCGGATTTACCTCCGGAACGACGAGCGGGACATCCGGGTCATAGCGCCAGCAGGATGAGTTATCGATGACTATGCAGCCGGTGGCACCGATCTTCGGGCTCCATTCCTTCGACACGCCGGAGCCAGCCGACATCAAGCAAAAGTCGGTGCCGGCGAAGTCATAGCTTTCAAGGTCACGGCATTTCAGCGTTTTCTCACCGTAGGAGACTTCGACTCCAATGGAACGGCGTGATGCAAGTGCCACCACTTCATCAGCGGGGAACTTGCGCTCCGCGAGTACGTCCAGCATTTCGCGGCCCACGTTGCCCGTGGCGCCTACAACAGCAACCTTGTAGCCCATGTCTTTTGTCCTTGAATCCGACCCGCGTGCGTGCTTGGGCAACGGGAAAACGATCCACGTCTCCCACATTGGCCAGCGCCGTCAAATCTCGGTTTAGCCGGGCACACTTAGCCTCTGCGGGCGCTTCGTTCAAGAAGGCATTGCTGGTTGCGACGGGCGAGTGCTTATGGGGCCGATCCCGGCAATGGGCGGATGGTCCCAAATGCCAGGGGTGTGCGTGATTTCTGGCCGGCTTGAGGCGGTCACATTGGGGTGGCTCTTTTAACCGGGGATCAGAGGAGCGGCGATGGCAATGAAGCGTTCGATGACGGGCAACTGGCCCGCGCTGGGTGGTGTGATAACTGTCGCCGCTGCGGTAGCCGGTTTGGGTTCGACCTCGACGACAGCCGAGGAATTCTGGATGGGAGGCCACGAACTCGAGTCCGCTTTTTCGGGAGTGACGATTGATGGCCACTATGCCGACGGGCGGCACTTCACTGAACGTTACGGCAGCGATATGGCGTTGGACTATTTCGAAGGCCCGCGCGAGACGACGGGTCACTGGTCGGTTGTGTCCGATACTTTCTGTACGATCTACAGCGACGACCCTTCAGGTGGGTGTTTTCGCGTTGCGCGCGTTGGCTCGAACTGCTTCGAGTTTTATTTTGTTGCGCGCACGGAAGACCAGGTGCGGCGGCGCGAAGACGGCAGGCCCGGGTGGACGGCTCGAGGTTGGGTCAAGGGGAGAAAAGCGACCTGCCAGGATCAGCCGATTGTGTAGGGCGTGTCCTTTGTTTCGTCCGCTTATCGATCGAATTCTTACGCCCCATCGCTAGTGTCGCAATAGGTTTACACAGCGATTTGCCTACCTAGTGATGGGCGTACTTTTCTACTACCGTGCTCCGAATATCGAGAACCAGAAACCAACGGTAGGGTGAGATGCGCAAGGATATTGAGTTCAAGACGGAAGACGGAACGACACTTCGTGGCTGGCACTACACTCCAGATGGTGGCGCCGGACCTCGGCCAACCATTATCATGGCGCATGGATTCTCGGCGGTGAAAGAGATGTATCTAGATCGCTTTGCCGAAGCCTTTGCCGGGGCGGGATTAGCTGCCGTTGTTTTTGACCATCGAAATTTTGGCGCTAGCGATGGTGAGCCAAGGCAAGAGATTAATCCCTGGCAGCAAGTCAGCGATTATCGGGATGCGATTACATATGCCCAGAGTTTAGATGGAACAGATCCCGATCGCATCGGGGCGTGGGGCTCGAGCTACAGCGGCGGTCATGTATTGATGCTGGCGGCAATAGACCGCCGGGTAAAATGCGTCGTTTCTCAGGTTCCGTTGATTAGCGGACACCGCAATGCACGCCGCTTGATCCGGGCAGATGTCATCGCTGCCGTCGACGCCATGTGTGCCGAGGACCGGCGCAACCGTTTTGCCGGAGGGTCACCTGCTATGATGCCCGTCGTGTCGGAAGACCCCGCAGGACCTGCAGCGCTGCCAACTCCGGACTCCTGGAAGTGGTTTACCGAGACTGGCATGACGCGCGCGCCGGCGTGGCGCAATGAAGTCACGTTGCGATCGGTTGAACTTTTCATGGCCTATGAACCTGGCGCCTATGTCGAGTTTATCAGCCCGACGCCACTATTGATGCTGGTTGCCGTCGGCGATCATCTCACCGTCGCAGACGAAGCGCTTGGCGCTTACGAGCGGGCCCGCCATCCAAAGAAACTGGTGACGCTCAAGGGTGGTCACTTCGATGCTTATGTTGCCGGTTTTGATACCGCAGGTCCTGAAGCACGTGACTGGTTCGCGCAGCATCTGGCGTGATGATGTGGTGAAATGAAGGAGGGGTCGCTTTAATGGCTGATCCTCTTTTCGGCGTTGAGTTCGCAGACCGCGGCGAGGGTCCGGCGCTTCTGTTTCTGCCAGGGAGTTTTGGGACGGGTGCTGGCTGGAAAGCAATTATTGATAGCTTGAGCAGCCGTTTCCGCATCGTGACGACGAGTCTGTTGGGGTATGGCGCTACTGTAGAGCGCCGTCCCCTTGGCAATGCTACGATGCAGCAGCAGACGAAACTCATTGATGGCATTCTTGAACGGATTTCTGCCCCGACTCATGTTGTTGCACACTCCTTCGGCGGTCTTGCTGCATTGGCCCACACCATTCAGGGCAGGACCAAACCTGTGAGCCTGAGTCTTGTCGAAGCAAATCCATTCGGTATTTTGCGGACTGCAGGAGAGGATCAACTCTATGAATTGTTCGGACGTTTGACCCGGACCTATTTTTCGGAGTTCGAGGCTGGACAACCGGAGGCCGCTCGCCGGATCATCGACTTTTATGGTGGCGCTGGGACGTTTGATGCATTCCCCGCCAAGGTGCGGGATTACATCGTGCAGACGACTGCGAGCAATATCCGAGATTGGACCTCTGGTACTGCTTTCGAGCCATCGCTTTCGGTCTATCGCGAGATTGATATTCCAACTCTTTTGATCCGTGGCGGCAAAGGTCATCCGGCGATGATGCGGACCGCGGAACTGCTTGCAGCAAATATTCCGGGCGCGGTGTTGGAAACAATCGAAGACGGCAGTCATTTCTTGCCTGCGACTCATCCGGCTGATTTGGCCCGGCTGATTGACGGACATGTGACGCCACTGGTGCGCTAGAGCCTGTTCAACTTAAACGGACGCATAACCGGCGTTGGCGAGATAGTTGGCGCATTCCTCAGTTGAGAAGCATTTCAGCACTGCAGCGATAGCACCGGAGACGGCCTCGCAGGTGCGCGCTCGCGCCTTCCGGAGCA
>JAJFHK010000134.1 GCA_021775655.1 Filomicrobium sp.
ACCGACCCTCAAACCAAGTCATCGAGACACCGGACGACATTGCCCGTGGTTGCCGGTCGTTGCGGCGCCGCTGCCATCACATGCGCGCAATACACAATGCACTGGGCGATCCGCCCCTGCGCCGACGCGAATCCGGCTTCCCCGGCCTCGCGCGCATCGTCATTGGCCAACAGCTCTCGATTGCGAGCGCCAATGCAATATGGAATCGTGTCCGATCGGCAGTTTTTCCGTTTGAACCAGACCTACTGTTATCCCTCGGTGACCCTGAACTACGCGAACTTGGCCTATCCCGCCCCAAGATCAAGACGCTGCGGGCCATTGCCTCCGCAACCGTCAGCCGAGAAATCTGTTTTGCAGAATTGTCCGGCATCAGCGAATCCGAAGTCCGCCAACGTCTCATGAACCTACCCGGGATCGGGCCTTGGTCGGCCGATATCTACCTGATGTTCTGCCTTGGAGCCCGCGATGCCTTTGCCCCCGGCGACCTCGCATTGCAAGAATCCGTACGCTTGGTCTTGAGCCTCAATAAACGCCCGGACCCCAGCAAACTGGAGGAAATCGCAGAACGCTGGCGACCCTGGCGCGCGATCGCCGCCCGGTTGCTTTGGGCGGACTACTCTCACCGCCGTGAAAGGACCTAATCGGCATTATAGTTTCGCCCGTCAATAATTCCGCTTCTTGTAAAAGTCGGACCGCCCCGCCATTTGAGCGATGCGCGAGGAGCGTAATCATGGTGCATTTTACTAGGTGAAGGCTTGAAATCCACACGGATAACAGCGGTTTTCGTGAGGAGCTTCACAGATCTGACATGCATGTCTAGTATCCGGACACTGGTCTGGTGGCGCGGACCGATTCTTTAAAAAGAACCCAACAGGAGGCACGAACGTGATTCGTTCTGCTGCAATGCTGGACAACTCTCCGGCCCTGGTCCTCAACGCCGACTTCCGGCCATTGAGCTATTACCCGCTATCTCTGTGGAGCTGGCAGGACACGGTGAAGGCTGTCTTCCTCGATCGCGTCAACATTGTTTCCGAATACGACCATCAGGTTTCCAGCCCCAACTTCAAGATGCGGCTTCCTAGCGTTGTATCGCTAAAGACGTACGTGAAGCCCGCACTGTTCCCTGCATTCACACGGTTCAACGTGTTTTTGCGCGACCGATTCTCGTGTCAGTACTGTGGTGCGGAAAATGACCTGACCTTCGACCACGTCATTCCCCGGTCGCGAGGCGGCCTGACGCGGTGGGACAATGTCGTCACGGCGTGCGCTCCCTGCAATTTGGCGAAGGGCGGCGACATGCCCGAAGTCGCCGGAATGCTGCCAAAGCAGGCGCCGTACCGGCCGACGGTTTTTGAACTGCACCGCAACGGACGGCTTTTCCCGCCGAACCACCTGCACGAGAGCTGGCTTGATTATCTCTACTGGGATACTGAGCTGGAACCATAAGCAGGACAGCATCGCCAACCATGGCCATGACGGCTCGCGATGTCGTTCCGAACCCGCATATAAGCGAGGGCGCCCAATTGGCGCCCTCAGCTGTTCAGTTATGCGGCTCTTTTCTGCGTGGGTGCACACATCACTTCTGCGATGAGCTCCACTGCCTTGCTCCAATCACTCCCGACGCAATCAGCATGGCTGCCGAGGCCGAAAGCCTTAAGCGCATCAGCCGGCGCCCCACCGTCCCTGAAGACGCGCGCACAAACTTGCCGCGCGAATCCGAGCGTCTGGTGCCATTGCATCTGATTGACGTAATCTGGGGTCATCTGCATCTCGATGGTCTCCATAAACTTTTCAATACTCCGGCATATGAAAGTAGATGGCAGGTGAGAGGAGTGCTGACATGCTGTAACGCGCAACCGGGACACACAGCACTTTGATGGAGAAACTCCACCGCACTCGACTCACCTACCAACTCTTTGGGAGACCGACCGCACCGGTATAGGTCTCACATTCGAATTGAACGTTGACTGCCAGAGGGCATGGACAAAACGACTAACTCAGACCACGACGCAAATACTCGATACTCCTGAACTCAACTCGACTTAACGACCTGGACTCCCCCAACGACCTGGGAAACCACATCGCTGATTGGACGCCACGTCTCATCAGAACTGTTCACGACTCTTCTCACCTAACTGGGCCATTGCCGGTACCAACGAACGATCCGCACCGCACGCGAACGCAGCAACAGCGGCACACTACTTTCACTTGAAGGCAGATGGGGCTTACATCGGCCTTCCGCATCGCACTACAACGCAACTGAAACTAGCCGGATTAACGCAACGCCTTCGCGCACATGCGCTGGAACTTCATCCGGCTCGCCTTGCACTTCATCTCTTCAAACACCGCGGGGAGCGTGTTCTTGGGTGAAGCACCGGTTACAAACTTGGACTGACGACGCATACGAAACGCGAGAAACTCTGACGCACTGAGGCCTGGGCTTGACGCCGGACCTGACACAACCGCTTCACCACGCATTACCAACTCGGACGCGGGAACGAAGTTACAAACGGAACTCTGAGACATGAGATAAACGCCACTCACCGATACGACACGGACACGAACGCAGTACGAATTTAGGAAGCCCAATCACTGAAGGCTTCGACTCAATCGGAGGCATGGCGGGACGGCCTGATCCGATTACGCAACAACGCTGACAAACTCGAACGGGTACGCGGGGCATGAGAAGAACGCTTACTTGACAACCTCAACCGGTCACCTGTCGTTCTCTCTTCTTGCGTCGGGTTTCACCCCGTCGCTGAGCACCATAAACCGTTTCATTTGGGCAACATAAAGACGCGAAAGCGCCTTCTCCCCGACAATCAGATTGACGGGAGGTGAACAAGCAACAGCGCCCCGCCGGACAATCAAATTGATGTCTTAGGACGCCGCCTTAGAGAGCTGAAAGAGATGTGAAAAAGTTCAGTTACGTTCAACCGCGATAAACGCCGATTTCAATGACCCAATGAAGATTACGAAAGACACAAGTGCGTTCCAGCCGGCAAATGACAGCCCCAAGAACCACCATTCGGGTTTGTCGCAGCGTACAACGTTGGCGTTTTCGATCGCGCCAAGAAGCCCATCGGCCGACGTCGACAACTCCTGCGCCCCAGAACACGCTTCCGGTCCCGGCCAGAAGCCGTATTCCGCCCCAGCTTGGTAAACACCAAGGCCCGAGTTCGCCAGGAACGCAAGCGACACAACGAAGAATACGATTGCTGCCGTGCGGGCCTGAGCGGCACTAAGAAATACGAGTGCCGCAAACAACAGTGGAATACCGGCGTAATATGCATACCGTTGCTGGTAGCACAGCGGACAGGGTTGATAGCCGCCGACGTATTGGAATGCGAGAGCCGCCAGGATAACCGCAGCCGCCAGGAACAGCATCAAACCGCCCATCTCGTAAGCTCGTGATCTCGTGGGATTGGCGGTTTCTGAGCGCATCGCGACAACCTCGTAATTGCGGCGTCCTTAGAGAAGATACTTGATGGCAATGAAGCCACCTAAGAGCAAGACGACAAACACGGTAAACACCAACCCCAGCCGCTTCTCGATGAAATCCTTGATCGTTGGACCGAACCAGTAAAGCAGAGCTGCCACAGCAAAGAAGCGCAAGCCCCGCGACAACACGCTCGCCAGCACGAACATCAAGATGTTGAGCCCCGTAGCGCCACTCGCAATCGTGATGACCTTGTATGGGAAAGGCGTCACTCCGAACACGAACACGATCCAGGCACCGTATTCGTTGTACTGGGACGCAAATGTCGCAAACTTTTCTGCATAGCCGTAAAAGTCGAGCATCGGCTTGCCGATCGATTCGAACAAAAAATATCCGATGACATAACCGAACATCCCGCCCAACACCGACCCGATAGTTGCAACGGAAGCATAAAACCACGCCTTCGCGCGCTTCGCCAACACCATGGGAATAAGCATGATGTCGGGTGGGATCGGGAAGAAGGAACTTTCGACGAAGGAAACGCCGAACAGTGCCGGGACAGCATGCTTGTGGCTGGCAGCCCGCATGGTCCAGTCATAGAGGGATCGAATCATGGCACCGGGGAAGTAGAGGAAGGTGGACGGATTGTCTACACGGCTTACAACACCATCACGACAACGAATCCGCGACATTTTCAGCAGCAATGAAACTCGTTGAAAGCTGTAGCACCAGTTCGTTAATTAGAAACCGTCCCCCGCCAATAGCCCTGATCCGCCGCCCGCCATCCAGCACTTCGAGCACGCCTTGTTCCACAAGCCTTGAGACTGCATCAGCTCCAGGCTGCACTCCGCCAACGTCGGCAAGGCGGGCAAGGTCGAGCCCCTCACGCAGACGCAGCCCCATAAGCAGAATTTCATCCGCAGCCGAGGTTTGGGCAATCTGCTCCTCTTCAACAATTCCGTGTCCTCGTGCCTCAACCCGCTCAACCCAGGATTCTGGATGACGCTCGATCACAGTTGCTAGCCGGCCCGTATTTCCGATGATGCGCCCATGTGCGCCTGGACCAACTCCTGCGTACTCGCCGTAGCGCCAGTAGACGAGGTTATGCCGGCTCTCTTCACCGGGCCGAGCATGATTAGAGACTTCGTAAGATGGAAGCCCTGCCGCCTCCGTCATCTCCTGCGTCGCTTCAAATAGATCAGCAGCTACATCCTCGTCCGGCACCACGAGTTGTCCGGCCGCCTGCAGCTTTTCAAATACCGTGCCCGGCTCGATGGTGAGCTGATAAAGCGACAGGTGCGATGGTTGATACGACAATGCTTCAGCGAGCTCTGCCCGCCAATCTGGGAGGGTTTGACCGCTGCGCGCATAGATCAAGTCGAATGACGCCCGCTCGAAAGTATCCGTCGCGATCTTCAATGCAGCCTTCGCCTCATCGACAGTGTGAATTCGCCCTAGTGCCTTGAGGTCCGCTACAATCAGGGATTGCACACCCAAAGAGACTCGATTGACACCAGAAGTGCGATAATCGCGAAATCGGCTGGCTTCCACGGACCCAGGATTGGCTTCGAGTGTGATCTCCGCATCGGCATCGAGATCCCACAGGCGTCCAATCTCATCGAGGATTGCTCCCACGGTCGCCCCCTGCATCAGCGAGGGCGTTCCACCGCCAAAGAAAACGCTTCCCGCCCGGCGAGGACCTGTCAATTCACGGAAGTGCTTTAACTCCCGCAAATATGCCGACAAGAATTGCGTCTCATCCCAGCCGGTACGCCCGTCTTTTCCGCCGAAGCGGACGTGGCTGTTGAAATCGCAATAAGGACATTTTTGAGCGCAGAAGGGCCAGTGGACGTAGATACCAAATCCCGGTGCGCTGGCTTCAAGCATGCGGGAGCCTTCCGGCACTATTCGTACCGGCTGCCCGCAAGCAGCGCTTTGGCCAACAACCGCCAACGTGGTTCCTCCTCGAGATCACGGCTATCTGCGCTCCAAGCTTGGAGCGCTTCGAGAAACGATGTTAGATCGTCATTCTCCCAATCTGCACCGTTCGTCTTCAGATCCGCACGCAAATTGCCGATGAAGGTGGCGAGTTCTGCCTGCGTCGACAAGTTCGCAGCCGCTGCTGCAAGTCCTTCATAGGCTCCAGCACCTGTTACTGCCAGTCTCTCCGGCACGCCGCCGGAATCCGACAGCCCTTCGAGCTTCGCCGCCTTAAACGCTGCAAACGCCCGTGAGCGATGCGACATGGCATTCTTTTCCCCGGGCTCCATCTCGCCAAACGTTTCGGATTTTCCCTCTGCCAGAAACATTGGATCGTAACCGAATCCGTTGCCGCCACGCGCCGGCCAGACCAAAACCCCGTCAACCCGGCCCTCAAATACTTCCGTGTCTCCATCAGGCCAGCCAAGGCATAACGAGCAGATGAAATTTGCCTTGGGCCCCGGCGCGGTCCAACCATCCTTCGCCTCAACTTCATCAGCGACCTTCTTCATGGCCAAGGCGAAGTCCTTCGACGAACCCGCCCAGCGCGCTGAAAAGATTCCAGGCGCTCCATCGAGCACGTCGACTTCGAGACCGGAATCATCGGCCAATGCAGGCAAGCCGGACGCCATTGCAGCAGCCAACGCCTTCAGCCGCGCATTGCCCGCAAAAGTCGTTTCGGTTTCTTCAGGTTCCGGCAGATCAAGGTCGCCCGCTGAAACAGCGTCGAGACCGAATGGCGCGATCAATTGCTTGATCTCCCAGACCTTGCCAGCATTGTGGCTCGCCACAACGAGCCGCATTCCAGGCTTCAGCTTGAGCGTCATCTAAGTCCCCAGATTCGAGGTTCGGCAAACTCAAGACAGTTGCCAGCGGGATCGCGAAAGTAGATCGAACGGCCACCTTGCGGCCACTCGAAATCGGTTTCGATCGCCACACCTTGCGATTTGAGATGTGATTTCCAGTTCGCGATTTCAGCAGCGCTTGCGCGAAAGCAAACATGCCCCGGCCCCATTGCCCCATGCGGCGGCACCGGAATTTTCACCTCAGAGGACAGTGCAACCGACGTCACAGCGGGGTTGAAGATCAACAGCATCTGATCCCCGCACCGGTAGAACACCTGCCGGTCAGGCTGCTTAGAAAATACTTCAAAGCCCAGAGTTCCACTGTAGAAACGCTCGGCAGCCTCAAGATCCTCCGCATAGAGGATCGTTTCGAGAATACCGCTGGGAATGAGACCTTTCACGCCTACCTCCCCTGACCAAACCGGTGCGGCAACTCTCAGAAGACGGCCCTTAGCTGATGGTTAGCTTCTGGAGTTGCAGCAGTTCACCAATCCCTTTGCGCGCAAGGCCCATCAACGCATCGAAGTTTTCCTGACTGAACGGGTTCGTCTCAGCCGTTCCCTGCACCTCCACAATGCCACCCGAGCCGGTCATGACGAAATTTGCATCGGCATCTGCGTTAGAATCTTCAGCATAATCGAGATCCAGCACCGGTGTACCTTTGTAAAGACCGCATGAGATCGCTGCGACCTGATCGGGAAGTGCTTCCCGTGTCACCATCTCGCGGACCTTCATCCATTCGATGCAATCACTCAGCGCCACCCAGGCTCCCGTGATTGCTGCCGTGCGCGTCCCGCCATCGGCCTGGATGACATCGCAATCGACCGTGATCTGCCGTTCGCCCAGCTTTTCCAGATCAACCACGGCTCTAAGCGAACGCCCAATCAGCCGCTGGATTTCATGAGTGCGTCCAGATGGCGATCCACGGGTTACTTCGCGCCGTGTACGGTCACTGGTGGCGCGCGGCAGCATAGCGTATTCCGCCGTCACCCAACCACGCCCCTGGCCCTTGAGCCAAGGCGGAACCCGCTCTTCAAGCGAGGCCGTACAAAGCACATGCGTGTTGCCGAATTTTATGAGGCAGGACCCTTCGGCGTGCATTGAGACGGCACGCTCAATAGAGACTCGACGAAGTTCATCAGGCTGGCGATTTGATGGGCGCATTGAATCGGCTCTGTTCATGAGGCTCGGCGCCACGACGGTTCTGCCATCGGTTGCGACCTGCCTGAAATGGGGGCTTGAAGGTGGCCGGACCCTAGAAGAGGCGTCCAACGTGTTCAACCCGAAAAAACGTTCGAATTTACCGGCACGAAGAGGAATTAGCCATAACGGGGAAAGCTTGGCTGAAATCAGCGTTTGACGGCAGGCCCACCCGCCCCTAGCTAGATGAGGAAAACCCAGCGTCTCACAACGAGACGAGCAACATGAATTCCACGCGATGAAGGAAACTAAACTCGACACGGCCGAAGGGTTGATTAGCGTCGACGCTCTAAACGAGCGGTCGCGCGCCATTCTGCGCCAAATCGTCGAATCTTATCTTCAGACCGGCGAACCGGTAGGCTCACGCAATCTCGCCCGCGTATTGCCCATGAACCTGTCGCCGGCATCCATCCGCAACGTCATGCAGGATCTGGAGCACTTCGGCCTAATCGCGGCCCCGCATACGTCCGCAGGGCGCTTGCCGACCCAATCCGGTCTTCGCATGTTCGTCGACGGGCTGCTTGAAGTCGGCGATCTTTCCGACGACGAACGCAAATCGATCGAATCCCAGATCCGAGGCAACAACTCCGGCGGCTCGTTCGATAACCTGTTGAGCGAAGCCGGAGACATGATATCCGGATTGTCTCATTGCGCCGGCGTCGTCCTCGCCGACAAACAGGTCGAACGTCTCAAACAGGTCGAATTTGTTCCGCTTTCACCGGGCCGCGCACTCCTTATCCTTGTTGGTGAGTCAGGCGAAGTTGAAAATCGCGTACTCGACTTGCCCACGGACCTACCTCATTCTGCTCTCAATCAAGCAACCAACTACCTCAACGCGCACATTCAGGGCCTAACGATCTCCGAAGCCATCGCCAAGCTGAAGGCAGAACAATCGCAGTCCCGCGCCGAACTGGACGAATTGACGCAAAGCGCAATCAATGCCGGCCTTGCCGAATGGTCGGGTTCGCTCGGCGACAGGAAAAGCTTGATCGTCAGCGGCCGCTCAAACCTGCTGAAGGAAGTGTCCGCCCAGGAAGACCTCGAACGGATCCGCCAACTATTTGACGATCTCGATTCCAAACGCGACCTGATGCAGGTCTTGGGGATTGCAGAAGAAGCCGAAGGTGTCAGAATCTTCATCGGATCCGAAAATAAGCTGTTTTCCCTGTCCGGGTCTTCGCTGGTCTTGTCGCCATATCGCGACGACAAGCAAAATATTGTCGGCGTACTTGGTGTTATCGGGCCGACCCGGCTGAATTACGCGCGGGTTATTCCGGTTGTCGATTATACCGCGA
>JAJFHK010000135.1 GCA_021775655.1 Filomicrobium sp.
ATTGATGTAGTGGAGTACTTCAATGTCGGCTTTGTTTTCTGCGAGAGCTGTGACAGTCATTTTCCCTCTACCTCATGTCCATTGTTGGAAGCTGGTTAAGTCGTCGAGACGGCTGATGTTTTGCTTTTTTGCGAGTTGAGAAACTCCGTCCGCACCGTCCATGCAAGGAAGGAGACGAACAGAACGACGAAGGCCAAACTGATCGGTTTTTTCAAGAAAATGAGCGGGTCGCCAAGCGCTATGATCAGCGACATGCGGAATTGCGTTTCGAAGATCTTGCCGAGGATCAAAGCCAGCAGAAGTGGAAGGATAGGGTAGTTCCACCGCTGCATGTAGTAGGCCAGCACGCCCGCTGAAAGCATGACCCAAACATCAAGCACGCTGTTCTGCAGTGCGTAGGAGCCAATGATGCAGAACAGTACAATTGTCGGCATCAGTACGCGTGCAGGAATTCGGATGACTTTCACGAACAATGGAATTCCGAGCAAGCTGATAATCGTGAGGAGGCCAAGAGAAATACCGAATGAAGCAAACAGCCCGTAGACAATTTCTGAACTATCGCGAAACAAGGTGAAGCCTGGGGTCAGCCCCTGGATCAGAAGCGCGCCAAGCATGACCGCTGTGACTGGATCGCCTGGTATTCCGAGGATGAGCATTGGAATGAGCGCGCCACCGGTCAGCGCACTGTTGGCTGCTTCAGGTGCTGCAACTCCTTCAGGATGACCGTTTCCGAACTCGACCGTACGGTTCTTGGAAAGCCGTTCAGCATATTGGTAGCTAAGGATGGCGGCGATGGCGCTTCCCGTTCCGGGTATTGCGCCGATGGTTGTCCCGATTGCCGATGATCGGAAGATACAGCCCCATAGCTGTCTTAAGGACGCAATAGCTTTGCGAACTCCGAGGTGAGGGTTGGCGACCGGGATTGCCGGCGGCAAAGAGTTATCGCCTGTCTGTACCAGGGACTGGAGCGCGACAGGCAAGGCGAACATTCCGATCATCACAGGAATGAAGGAAATGCCCTGCTGTAACTCAACGGTGTCGAAAGTGTACCGCATCGACGCTGTGATCGGATCCAACCCGATCATTGCGATAGCAAGGCCAAGACCAGCCGAAATAAGACCGCGAATGATTGACCCTTCGGAGAACCCTGCGACCAACGTCAGGCCGAGGAGGACGAGCATGGCTTGTTCGGCAGCTCCGAACAGTAACGCGAACTTGGCGATCTGAGGTGCAATAAGGCAAAGGACTAGAAGGCTGAAAGCCCCACCCAGGATGCTCGAAAGAAATGCAATTCCCAGCGCAACGTCAGCGCGCCCTTCCTTTGCCATTGGGTAGCCGTCGCGTGTTGTGATTATTGACGCGGGGTTACCTGGAATATTGAGAAGGATTGCGGAAATCGCCCCGCCAGCCATGCCACCAACGAACACCCCGATTAGCATCCCAAGCGCAGGGCTCGGCGACAGATAGAATGTAAATGGCAGTAGCAGGACAACCGCGAGCGAAACGGTCAGCCCGGGGATAGCAGCAATAACCAGACCCAGCACGACACCAACAGCCGTCAACAGGAGCGTGAAAGGCTGCAACCCTTGGATCAAGCCGTTCAGTAGTGGGTCCAAGACAGTTCTCCCAAATCTTATGCTAGAAAGCCAATACGAGGCCGAAAAGCCCGGAGAAGATGAAGTGTGTCGAGAGCGCGATCGCGATCGATGCCAGTGCAGACGCCCATATCGGCCGCATACCCATGGCCAGCGACAGCGCGAACACAAGGCCGCTGGCTGCCGCAACAAAGCCGACATGGCGAATTGCAAACACAGTGGCGACGACGAGGGCCACAAGGAGGCAGGTTGCAACCAGCTCGCGCAGCGAGATGCTCACGCGCGGTAGATCGCTCGGCGCTGGATCGTTGTTGGTGCTGGAGGCACTCTTTGACTGAATAAGCACTTCTGCAAGCGCAAGTACTCCGACAATTGCCGCGATGAATGCAGGAAAGAGCCCCGGCCCAAACCCTTCGTCAAGAGACATCGATGGAAACCCTTGTGCGATCCAGCCATACATAAAGGCAAGAAGCGCAATACAGGCGGGAAAGACGATTCGAGCTGCCATGTTTGGCACCCTTGCACGAGGTCCGGAATGGAGAGGGGCGCAGATCTACCCCCCTCTCTAAAGCGAGCTAAGCTCACTTACTTTTGCGCGTCGATGACGCTCTTGATCAGCGCGTTTTGGTCGGTGACGTACTTTGGAAACTCGTCAACACCGATGAAGTTGATCCCGAAGCCACGTTGCTTTGCTGCTTCGATGAGCTTGGGATCGTTCTGAGCCTCCTTGAAGGCATCAGAGAGCTTTTGCTTGATTTCCTGCGGCGTGCCCTTGGGGACAAAGACCCCGCGGAATTGATGAAAGTCGATTTTCATCCCCAACTCTGCAACGGTCGGCACATCGGGGAATGCTTCAACGCGCTTTGGCGACGAAAGTGCGAGCAAGCGAACGTCACCGGAGCGGACACTGGCAACCAGTTCCGGCGGATGCACCGAAATGGCGTCGACCTCACCGCTGAGAAGAGATGGCAGCCGGCGTTTGCCAACGGGGACGTAGACAACGTTTGCACCCTGGCTCTTCATCAGAGTTGAGCCAACCATATAGGTGAAGCTGCCTGTGCCAGCGTGGCCAACCTTGATTGTCTTTGGAGATTTCTTTGCTGCTGCAATGAACTCTGGCAACGTCTTCCATGGCGAGTCCGCTTTGACCGCAATCGTCGTTGCGTCGAAGGTCACAGCGCAAACGTAATCGAAGTTCGAGTAGTCGTAAGGTAGCTTACCTAAAAGCGTGGTCGTCAGAATGGATGCTGAAAGCCACCCGATATTGTTGCCGTCCGGCTTCTGCTTGCCGACATAGTCGAAGCCGATCGAGCCGCCGCCGCCGAGTTTGTTGATGACCGCAATAGGTTGGCCGAGCTTCTTTGCAGCCGCTGCAGCGGAAAGACGCCCTGCGATATCAGCAGCTCCACCAGGCTTGAAGGTGATCGTCATTGTGAGGGGCTTCGTTGGATAGTCGCCAGCTGCCACAGACGCCGGCCCCGCAATGGCGAGGGCCCCGATAAATAGAGGTAGGCCAATAACTCTCATAACGCTGTTTCTCCCAATATTGAACTTGCGGCCCCGGATTTTTATTGGGTCCCGCACCTAACAAAACGGGGTGGAGCGAGAGCTTCGCTCCACCGAGCTGTGACCGATTACTCGGCGGCTTGGCGATTTTTGGCCGCCTCCGCAAGGCTGTCCCGGCCTTTCTTCGATACTGCTTCGGCTTCAGCCGAAGGCTCTTTATTCCAGCGGTCGGGAATCTTGTCCCACTCACTGTAGACCGTGAACGGATTTTCCGTCACGCCGTGCGGAGGCACGCCGGTGTATCCGCGATGCTTAAGCTGATAGAGATAGTTATTCGACGAGCGCTTATCGCGTGCGGCTTCGACAAGTTGCGGATAGATGTCGACCTTGGTCAGGCCTTCTGTGTCGCCCATCTTGCAGATGATGTTTCCGTCAAAATCACAGACCATTGAGCGACCGAAGTAGGAATAAGAATGATCCTGCCCGGTGTGATTGACGGCTACGACATAGGCCTGATTTTCGTAGGCGCGAACCTGGTTGGTGATGTCCCAGATATGATCCCATGGATACATGTATTTAGAAGGCCGAAGGATAACGTTGGCGCCCTTCCATGCGGCTTCGCGCGAAACCTCCGGGTAATCGAAATCGGAGCAAAGTGTGATCGCGATTTTCGAGCCCTTTGGTCCATCGCATACATTCATCGTCTCGCCTGGTGTCCAAGGTTCTTTCGGGCACCACGGCATCATCTTGCGATACTTCAACGCGACTTCGCCATCTGGGTTGATGATGACCATAGCGTTGTACGGATTGTTTTTTGGATCGTCTGGCTTTTCAACGACCGAGACGCACATCCAGACTCCTAATTGGCGAGCCTTCTTGCCGATGGCCTCCGTCTCGGGGCCAGGAATCGTAGATGCGAGGCTCAAGTGAGTTGCGTATGGATTGAAGGCAAAGCCGTGGGTCGAGTACTCGGGGAAAACGATAAGATCGACGCCAGGGAAACCGGATACGGCTCGGTCGGCGTACTGACAGATTGTATCAATGTTGCGTTTCACGCCGTCCGCATCAGCTGCCGCATCGGGTGAGAATTGAACAAGTACGACGCTCATCGCGTCGGGAATTGGGTTGATTGCAGGCATAGCTTACTAACCTCGCGCTTGTGCTAGACATCATGCTTGTATTAATTGTCATAACAAGCTAGAACAACCCTAACATCATGTCAAGATATGTATCGAGGAGACAGGGAATGGCAGACGAACCGGTACTTGTTTTTGCGTCCTTCGAACCCAAAGCAGGACAAGAAGAGACGGTGCAAAAGATATTGCAGGGAATGGTCGGCCCGACCCGCCAGGAGCCCGGCAATGAAATTTATGATCTTTATGAGCGAAAAAATGGGCCTGACGGAAAGCGCTCGTTTCACCTATTCGAGAAATACAAAGATACATCTGCGCTCGATTTTCACCGTGAGACGGAACACTACAAAAACTATCGAGCAACAATCACTGAGCATCTAGGGGAGCCAATAGGTGTGGTTGTGCTTGCTGCAATTGACGCAGCTTGATCAGCAAATCGGCGATTTAGAGCGAAGAGTGAAATGACCTTAAAAAGCATCAATCCGACTGACGGTACTTTGTTGGCAACTTTTGATGAGTTGTCGCCAAAAGAAGTAGAACACAAGCTCGAACGCGCTCACTCGGCATTCAAAGAATGGCGTAGGTCCTCGTTCGAAGACCGTGCCGCGGTGTTGCGGAAGGCCGCGGATATCCTGGTGTCGGAAAAAGAGGCTTGGGCACGGCTAATGACTCTCGAAATGGGCAAGCCATTCAAGCAGGGCATCGGCGAAGTCGAAAAGTGTGCTTTGACTTGTCGTTATTTTGCCGACAACGGCTCTCGACTTCTCGCTGACCAGCTGATCGCGACAGAGTCCGATAGCAAACTGCGATACCTGCCGCTGGGCATCCTGTTCTCGGTAATGCCGTGGAACTTCCCATTCTGGCAGGTGTTTCGCTGTCTTGCGCCCGCAGTGATGGCTGGCAACGGAATGGTACTTAAACACGCATCAAATGTACCTCAGTGTGCGCTGGCCATTGAAGAAATTATGCAGCGGTCTGGTGTGCCCCAAGGCGTATTCACAACACTCCTCATCGGCTCATCAAAAGTTGCAGACGTCATACGGGATCCTCGCATTGCCGCTGTGACGCTTACTGGCAGTGAAGGCGCTGGCGCGAGCGTCGGTGCTGCCGCCGGAGCGGCTTTGAAGAAGTGTGTTTTGGAGCTCGGCGGCAACGACCCATTCATTGTCCTGCCTACTGCTGATATCGAAAAAGCGGTTGCAACAGGTGTGCAGGCGCGCACTGTGAATAACGGTCAAAGCTGCGTCTGCGCCAAGCGGTTCATTGTCCACCGTGATGTTTACGATGCCTTCGCGGAGAAATTCACAGCGGCAATGGACTCTCTTGTGGTTGGCGATCCGATGGACGAAGCGACGCAGATTGGCCCGCTCGCAACAGAAGACGGCGCCCAATCGATTGAGCGACAAGTTAATGAGTCGATCGCTGGCGGCGCACGCGCTCTAACAGGAGGCGCACCCAATAGCCGAAACGGGAATTTTTATGCACCGACTGTGCTCGCGGACGTACCGTCTGATGTGCCAGCTTACCGCGAGGAGTTATTTGGTCCTGTTGCCGTGCTGATGCGCGCTGACAATTTTGATCACGCAATTGAACTTGCCAATGACACGCCCTTTGGCCTTGGTAGCAGCGTGTGGACCCAAGATCCCATAGAACAGCAGCGAAGCATGAACGAGATTGAAGCGGGGTTGACGTTCTTCAATGCGATGGTTGCTTCGGACCCGCGGCTGCCGTTCGGAGGCATCAAGCTGTCCGGTTACGGTCGAGAGTTGGGCGAATTGGGAGCTCGCGAGTTCACTAACGTGAAAACGATTGTTACGGCGGCCTGATCGCTCGATCGACACAGTATTCGCCCGCGTCCCCATGCGACACTTCTCCCTGATTGGTCGGGTTGCGCGTTGTCTCCTAGCAACGCATAAGCAGCTCCGGCGACACGAAGCCGTGAGAGCTTCGGTCAGTGGAGATGGACAATGAGCACGACCACCCGAATCGCGCAGCCGACACTTGCTGATCGTGGCATAAGGCGCCTGCGTCAGTTGCTAGCGAGCATTCAAAATTTCATTCAGAGTTTTGAAAGCGCTGTTCGTGCCTCGCGAGCGCATTCTGAACTTTCGCGCCTGACCGACGGGGAGTTAATTCAACTTGGGCTGTCTCGCGAACAGATCACCGAGCATGTCTACTCCGAACGCCTAACAAAAACTTGTCAGTCGGATAACGCGTCAGTTTAAGAGGCCGCTGAGGTCTTGAGTTGGCTCGCCGGCAACCTCACCCAACTCGCTTCTGAGCTTCCGCTTTCTTGCCCGCAAACGGCCAAGCCGCAGAATGCGCTTCAAGTGTGCGAACAACATCTCCACTTTCTTGCGGTCGTGGCGGGTCTTTGCGTATTCGTCGGTTGTTGCAACGTCAC
>JAJFHK010000136.1 GCA_021775655.1 Filomicrobium sp.
GATGATCTGGTTCTGCATTCAATTGATGCAGGGCGTCAGCGAGCTGCTAGCGCCGTGGTATGGACAGGGAATTGCTTGGTGGGCCCAGATTGGGGGGTTTGTTGGGGGCTGGCTGCTGATCAAGAGGCTTGGCTGACTTGACGCCGTAGGGCGGGTCGACTTGGACCTTGGGTTGCAATTGATTCCAAACAAGGACTGTTTATAGGACGGGGGCCTCAGATATGGACAGTTGGTATTTGCTCAGTGGTCAGGAAGTCACTTAGTCATGGCTCGAATCCTAGTCGCCTTTGCTTCGGGGGAAAGGCATACAGAACTGATTGCTCACCATGTTGCCAGCAAGTTGGAGGATCGCAGGCATATCACTCGGTTGATCAATCTTACTGCGCACGAGGGCGAAGCTGGTGCGGATGATTGCGACGCCTCGATTATTGCAGCATCGATCCACAGGGGTAGTTTCGCGCTGGAGGTAGCGAGTTTTCTCATGCGGCACGGACCTGCTGTGAGATCACACGTTTCAGCGTTCTTGACGGTCAGTTTGTCGGCTGCGTCACATGATGAGACCGAGATTGCGGCTGTGCAAGAGATCGCCGACCGGTTCCTATTCGAAGCCGGTTGGCAGCCGGAATTTGTGGAGCATGTCGCCGGGGCCGTATACGATCGTCAGCTCAACGTGGTCGAGCGGACCATTCTCCATTCGATCATGCGCCAGCACGAAACGGAACCCGATCAATCCGGGACGACTGTGCTGACGGATTGGGAACGACTCGATCAGTTCGTTGGTGAATTCGCCGCGAAGCTCTGAGCGTGGGAGCCGTGCTTCTACCTGTTATTTCGACTGCGCATTCTGGCCGTAGCCTTTGAACCGTTCGAGAACATCGGACATTGCATCGCTGCCCAATAGCTTCGGCTTTCCGAGGGTCAGCACCTTGTAATACTGCTCGGCGAGGACTTCGACCTCTTCTGCCAACTCCAGTGCGGAGGTGAGATCTTTGCCGAGCGCGATCTGGCCGTGGTTGGCCATTAGCAGGGCGGACCTCTGAACGAGACCTTTGGCGACGAGTTCGGCCAATTCCTCAGTTCCAAAAGGAGCGTATGGGATGATTGGAATGTCAATGCCGCCTGCCACCGCGATCATGTAGTGGAACGCTGGAATTGGTTTATGCGCGCACGCGAGAACGGTTGCGTGCAGGGAATGGGTATGAATTATCGCTCCCATGTCGGGGCGGGCGTGTAAGGCGGCAAGATGAAAGCGCCATTCACTCGATGGTTTCCGGCCCTTGCGGCTGAAGCTGCCATCGCCATCGACAAAGACGACATCGGCTGGCTTTAACTCTTCGTAAGCCATGCCGGTCGGTGTGATCAGCATGCCGTCGCCCCAGCGGCAGGAGACGTTGCCTGAGCGCCCTGGAGATAATCCGGTCGTGCTCATTTTTAGCGCTGTGGCGATAACCGCCTTGCGAGCGGCGGTTTCCTTGGCTCTTGAGGGTTTGTTAGCGCGTGTTGTTTTGCGGCTTGGCGTCTTCTTGCTGGCGGGTCGAGTGGACGAAGGCGTTGACTTTGCCTTGCCGGCAGTATGTTGCCGACCGGCTGATCTGGCGCCCGCCGTATTCTTTTTCTTTGCTGAAGCCGGTTTCTTTGGGGGCATGGGCAGGGTTTACGCACACAGTTGTGTTGAACTCGAATTAGCCTAGCCCAGTTTGGTTTGCGGGGTCCTAAAAACACAAAAGAGCAGGAAATCCTGCTCTTTTGAACGCCGGCCGAGACCGATACTGTTCCTGCATTAACTTCCAGGTTTTCGGGAAGATGCAGGCTTTTGAGCCTTTTTTGGCTCTTGGCGTCTTTCCCTAGACCTGGGCTCTTTGCCGGTAATTCATTCGGCTCTTACCCTTTTCGTTAGCAAGGGCCTTATAGCTGAGGTGTGTCCGTCTGTCACTGCCAAAAAGTCGATGTTTGCCTGCAAAGTTTCCAGGCGGTGTGCGAATAGTAGGCAATCGTTTGCGGTTGGCTAAGTGATGGCGGGCTTGTTGAAGGCTTTGGCGGCAGGATTGCGCCGTTGCACGGTTCTAGTTAAGAGCGGCGGACTACGGGTTGCACTTGCGTCATGTATTACAACGCAACGATGTGATGTCTGCAGAAGCAACTTCCACGCTATAGGATACCAATGCACCTTTCTCGTTATTTTCTCCCGGTGCTGCGCGACACGCCCAAGGAGGCGGAGATTGTTTCGCACCAGCTGATGCTGCGCGCAGCGATGATCAAGCAATCTGCCGCTGGAATTTACTCCTGGCTGCCACTGGGTCTGCGCGTCCTGAAGAAGATTGAAGACATCGTGCGCGAGGAACAGAACCGAGCTGGCGCAATTGAAATTCTGATGCCGACAATCCAATCAGCCGATTTGTGGCGCGAATCCGGGCGCTATGAAGCTTACGGCAAGGAGATGTTGCGCATCGTTGACCGGCACGAGCGGGACATGCTTTTCGGGCCGACGGCTGAAGAGGTGGTGACTGCCATCTTCCGCGACAGCGTGCGCAGTTATAAGGATCTGCCAAAGAACCTGTACAACATTCAGTGGAAGTTCCGTGATGAAATCCGACCGCGGTTCGGTGTAATGCGCGGGCGCGAATTTCTTATGAAGGATGCCTACTCTTTCGACCTGACGAAGGAAGAGGCGCGGGCGACTTATCAGCGGATGTTCGCGGCCTACCTGCGGACCTTTGCGCGGATGGGGCTGAAGTCCGTCCCAATGAAGGCTGAAACAGGTCCGATCGGGGGCGACCTCAGCCACGAATTCATTATTCTTGCGGAGACCGGCGAAAGCGAAGTGTTCCTGCACAAGGATCTTTTGAACAAGACGGTGCCTTCGGCAGATACGGATTTCTTTGGCGATCTGTCGGGGATCATGGACAGGTGGACGTCGCAATATGCGGCGACCGATGAGATTCATGATGCCGCCCGGTTCGAGAAGGAAGTGCCCGAAGATTTACGTGTGACGGCGCGTGGCATAGAGGTCGGGCACATCTTCTATTTCGGGACGAAGTATTCGGAAGCTATGGGCGCAAAAGTCCAGGGGCCGGACGGCCAGATGGTAACGCCCGAAATGGGATCCTACGGTGTGGGTGTTTCAAGGCTGGCCGGTGCGCTCGTCGAGGCAAGTCACGACGAGAATGGGATCATCTGGCCGGTTCCGGTGGCCCCGTTCGAGGTTGGACTGGTCAATCTGCGTTCGGGCGATGCCGCCACCGATACCGCATGCGCCGATCTCTATGAGAAGCTACAGTCCGCGGGTATTGAGGTCCTTTACGATGATCGGGATGAACGCGCCGGTGGGAAGTTTTCCACGATGGATCTGATCGGACTGCCCTACCAGTTGATCATCGGGCCGAAGGGCGTCAAGAACGGTGAAATCGAGATCAAAGCCCGGGCGGGTGGGGATCGAGAGACTTTGGCTACGGAAGCCGGACTTAATCAGGTCATCACAGCAGTGCAGGCTCAACGGGTGTTGGTCTAGGGAGCGTTGTATCGTTGCGCTAGTCGGGACGAGGTGAAGTTTTTTCGCCGGGGAAAAGCTTAAGGGGAAGATATGGCAGCCGGTCACAGCGCGAACGCACTGGACAAGCCGATCACGGATACGATGCCATTCGCTCCATTCGAATGGATGCTAGCGCTGCGTTATTTGCGCGCGCGGCGCAAAGAAGGCTTCATCTCGGTGATCGCCGGTTTCTCGTTTGTCGGCATCATGCTGGGGGTTGCAACGCTGATCATTGTGATGGCGGTAATGAACGGGTTCCGCGCCGATCTCTTTTCCAAGATCCTCGGGCTCAACGGTCATGTCGTTGTCTTGAAGATTGGCGAGCCCTTCAAAGGTTATGAAGACGTTGCCAAACAAATCGAGAAGGTCGCGGGTGTCCAGCACGCATTACCGCTAATTGAAGGTCAGGTGATGGTCTCGTCGCGCGTTCAGGCGACCGGCGGTCTTGTGCGCGGCATGTCGGAGAGCGGCATAAAATCACTGAAACTGGTGTCGGGGAATGTCCAGTTTGGCACACTTGACGGGTTCGATACGTCGCGTGGAATTGCTGTCGGTACGCGCCTTGCCAATGCTCTGGGCGTCAGTCTCGACGACACGATCACGCTGGTCTCGCCGCGCGGTGCCACCACGCCGTTCGGTACGGCACCGCGAACAAAGGCCTATCAGGTCAAAGCGGTTTTCGAGATGGGCATGAGTGAATACGACCGGACGGTTATTTTCATGCCGCTCGGCGAAGCGCAGAAGTTCTTTTCGAAACGTGACGCAGTCGATTTCATCGAGGTTATGGTCGACGACCCTGAACGTGTTGCGGCATACCAAGCTGATATAATGGGTGAGATCGGGCGAACGTACCAGACCACTGACTGGCAGCAGCGCAACCAGACATTCTTCCGCGTTCTTGAGATCGAGCGGCTGGTGATGTTCATCATTCTGTCGCTGATTATTCTGGTGGCGGCATTGAACATCATTTCCGGCATGATGATGCTGGTGAAGGACAAAGGGCGGGACATCGCGATCCTGCGGACGATGGGCGCCTCGCGCGGCTCGGTGATGCGTGTGTTCTTGATTACCGGGGCCGCGATTGGCGTGATCGGGACGCTCGCAGGCTTTCTACTCGGTGTAGTGTTCTGCTGGAATATCGATGCCATCAAAACGTTTGTGGCCTGGCTGACCAATACCCAGCTATTCGATCCTTCGATCTATTACCTGACCAAGTTGCCGGCCGAAATGGATCCGAACGAAACGGCAATGATCGTTGCGATGGGCCTCGGTCTTTCGATCCTTGCGACCATCTATCCATCTTGGCGGGCCTCCACGCTCGATCCGGTTGAAGCGTTGAGGTACGAATGATGGACGCTTCGATGGGTCCGACTCCAATCTTAAGACTTTCAGGTCTGCGCCGCTCGTTCCATCAGGGTCCGCGCGAGATTAAGGTGCTTGATGGGGCTTCGGCGGAAATCTATCCCGGGCAGGCGGTTGCGCTTGTCGGGCCGTCGGGCGCGGGCAAGTCGACGCTTCTTCATATAGCCGGACTTCTTGAAAGTGCCGATGGCGGGAGCGTTGCGATTGACGGTCGCGAATGCATGGGATTGTCGGACCGTGAGCGCACACGCGTACGTCGCGCCGAAATGGGTTTTGTCTATCAGTTTCACCAATTGCTACCGGAATTCTCAGCGGTTGAGAACGTCGTGATTCCCCAGATGATCCTGGGGCGTGGCAAACGTGAAGCTAAAAAACGAGCGACTGGATTGTTGACGTCAGTTGGCCTAGGCGAACGGCTGAGTCACCGTCCGGCGGAATTGTCCGGTGGCGAACAGCAACGCACCGCGATCTGCCGGGCACTTGCCAACCAGCCAAGGCTGCTTTTGGCGGACGAGCCGACAGGCAATCTCGATCCAAGGACATCTGAGCGCGTTTTTGAGGCGCTGGTTGACCTCATTCACCGGACTGGCGTTGCAGCGTTAATCGCCACACACAACCATGAGCTTGCCGCCCGTATGGATAGGACAATCAGGCTGGCGGACGGACATCTTATTGAGGTGGCGCCGGGTCACGCTGTGTGAACAGCCCGTCAGGCTTTCGGTCGCTGTCCAAGAATACTCATGGCGGGTTTCATTGGTGCCGCAAACGTTGATCGCCAAGGTGCTTTATTTTAGTCGTGCTGGGCGATGAACGCAGTCATCTCGTCAAGCACAGGCGCGTTGGATCGAAATGGCCAGGCGATCGCCAGCAACACACCCAGGTGATCAATTCCCGAATATTCGCGCTTTTCAACTTGGGCGCCTGCTGCCTTCAATGCTGTTGCGAGGTCGCGGGCATTCCACGCGCCGACAGTTTCGTCGTCTAGCCCGTGCAATAGAAGCGCTGGCTTCTCATTCGCACCGACGTGCGCGATGGGCCGGGGCTCGTCCGCATCGCGTGCGGTTGCGAAGATGTCCTTCGTTGTCGGCCAAGTCGTGGCTTGGAAAGCATAGGGGCCTGCAAGACCAATCCAGGCGGCGAGTGTGTTGCGATCAGCTCCTGCATCTTCAAGGTACTTCGCATCGAGGGCGAGGAGCGCTGCCGTGTGAGCCCCTGCGGAGTGACCGACCAAGACGATCCGGCGCGACGAGCCGACCTCGCCAAGCAGGTTGGTTTCGACCCATCGATAGGCCAGCGCAGCGTCTTCAACAAAGCCCGGAAAGAGGACTTCCGGCACGAGCCGATAGTTTGGGATCACAGTAGTTATTCCGCGCGCGGCGAGGGCGTCGCCGACAAAGCGGTAATAGGACTTGTCGCCCGAGCGCCAGGAACCGCCAAAGATGAAAATCACGATTGGCTTTCGGTTGTTAGATTGGTCGATTGGTGGCCGGTAGATGTCGAGCCGGTGACGTGGATTGCGGCCATATCTTAAGCCGTATTCGATTTTGGTTCCTCCGTCGGCAAGCGACCAGCCAGCCAGCCTCAGGAACGGGCTCGCGGGTACGATGCCCCCCATCACGGCGAGCGAACCTGAAATGATCGCAATGAGTGCAATTGATAGGCGCGGTCGGTTTCGGGCGGCGTGGACCATAGTATTGGGCAGTCCGATCATGGGGGCTCCTGGCAGTGCTGCTCAGTACGTATTGGACGGTCAACGCGGATCTGCAGGGATTACGTAAAAAGTACGAGGCGGTGGAGAGAGTAAGATTGGCGCGTGCGAGGTCTGGAGCTGGTGGATAACATGGCAGAATGAACGCTCCGATTCGAAACTCTGAGACGGCCAAATCTGCGCCAGTCGAAAAGCAATCAAGTGCCAACCAGCTGCGGTTTGTGCATCTACGTGTGCACTCGGCCTATTCGTTGCTGGAAGGAGCCTTGCCGATACCGCGACTTGCGGGCCTTGCCGAAGAACATGGCGCTCCGGCGATGGCACTGACGGACACCAACAATCTGTTCGGCGCGCTGGAGTTTTCGGAGAAGCTCGCCAAGGCCGGTGTACAGCCGATTATTGGAGTGACGCTTGCGGTCGACTTCGAAGGCGACGGCCAGGCTGATCCATTGGCAGTCGCTCACCAACCTCGAGTGGGAGAGAGTGAGCATCGACGGCAGTCGCGGGACGGATTTGTCGCGCTGCTGGCAGCCTCGGAGGCTGGTTACCAAAACTTGAAGAAAAGCGTCAGAGCGGCCCACCTAACCGTTGACGATGGAGAGCCGCCGCACGCGACGATATCTCGGTTGGAAGCGCACCCTGAAGGATTGATTGCGCTGACCGGGGGACCTGATGGGCCGATCGACCGGGTGATTGGTGATGCGCGCGTGCCCGTGGCCCAAGCACGCCTGGAGCGGTTACAGGCCGCCTACGGCGATAGGCTTTACGTCGAGATACAAAGGCACGGAGCAGAAAGCGAGCGTGAGGTTGAACCTCAACTGATCGATCTCGCATATCGGCTAAAGCTACCGCTGGTCGCGACCAACGAAGTCTTCTTTCCTGCTTCGTCCGATTATGAGGCGCATGATGCGCTGATCTGTATCGCGGAAGGGCGTTATGTCGTCGAGGATAATCGGCGACGGATGACCAAGCAGCATTACTTCAAGTCGGCAGATGAAATGGCGGAGCTGTTTGCTGACTTGCCGGAAGCGCTTGCGAACACGGTCGAGATTGCGCGTCGTTGTCATTACCGGCCCGTAGGACGCAGCCCGATCCTTCCGCGATTCGTTAAGAGCCTTGATGGCAAGAGCGACGAAGACCTGATTGCAGAAGAGGCTGGAGAACTAAAGCGGCAGGCCGAAGAAGGACTGACGCGGCGGCTCGAAGCGCACGGTGCGGCTGAGGGATTTACAAAAGAGGATTACGAAAAGCGGTTGGCCTATGAAGTCGAGATCATCACCTCGATGAAGTTTCCCGGCTACTTCTTGATTGTTGCTGACTTCATCAAATGGTCGAAGGCGCAAGGCATTCCTGTTGGACCCGGCCGTGGGTCGGGTGCGGGTTCGCTCGTTGCCTATGCTCTCACGATCACCGATCTT
>JAJFHK010000137.1 GCA_021775655.1 Filomicrobium sp.
CCGATCGGATAGCCAAGCAGCAAAAGAACTGGCGAGAAAAAGACTTCTAGGAACGGCATGTTCTTGGCGCCGATCTGGGACCCCATCGTCCCCCAATTGGCGATGCCAAAAGCGACGCCAGACCACACAATCGCAGCCAACACCCAGCGGTGCCAAAGATCCGTGCTAAAGCTGGTCAGCCCCAATCGGTCAAGAAAATACACAACTGGTATTGCGAGCAGACCGGCGTTCACCGCGATCGCAAGCGCTCCGTAAAAGAAGATAGGGAATATGACCATACAGCTCACGAGCGTCACGATTGGAATCGCGAAGAACCCTGCGATACAGAATGCAACAATCAAGTGTGAACGCTGAGGCAGGCTCAACATCTGATTGTCTCCTACTCTGCTACTATGGGTATGGTGCGGATCGTTGCTCAATCTAGGTCGATGCGCTCGGGTCTAGAGAGCATCTTCCCAATTCTATCTTACGATTGATTTAAGTCCGCGGGCCTCTAACGCTCGATGATCCCGGCGATCAGCGCCCAACACAGTAGACCCGGGGCAATGAATGCGAAGGAGAAGAGCATTCGCTGCCAGAAATTCCAGGTGAGGACATGGTTGGGATTTTTTGCCATGTAGTGGAGCGGGATTGTCTTGCCAATGGGCCATGGCTTATGCAGCCCAATATCTCCCTTGACTTTGTAGGTCTGTCCGTTGGCCGCCATGAACTGAATTTCAGCGAAATAGATGTCGCTCGAACCGCTATCGTAATTTGCGATTCCACCGATGTTGCCGACCACACGACCGCTGGTCTTGGGCCAGTGGCTCGCAATATATGACATGTGAAAAAAGCTGCCGAAGCCAATGATGCTCGCAATGACAGCCGCGATCCAAGTAACGGTCACCCCAACCATGCATGTGATATAAGCTTACAAGGATTGCAGTTTGCTAAGCGCGGCAGATTTGCAGCGAAACAGCGTTAACTATCGGTTACTCCCATCTGCAAGCAGATCTCATCTTGCGCGAGCTTGCTGATTATGCACGTTGGCGGTTCAGCCTGCAGATGTACCGGTCCGGAAATGAAAAATTCCCCAGATAAGAAACTTACCGCCGCGCGCGAACTCGTCGAAGATCTCGCCAGACACCTCGACGTTGATTGTTCGGTCCGCTTGTGGGACGGCTCGCTGGTGCCACTCGGCTCGAACGTCACGAGCCCGCTGGCGATTACATTTTCGTCCCCCGGCGTCATCTCATCGCTTCTGAAGCGGCCGACGCTTGACAGGCTGATCCGCCACTATGCTCATGGTCAGGTCGGCTTCGAAGGCGGCACGCTGATTGATCTTGGGACTCAGCTTGGTGACGACAGCACGCGCAAGCGGCTTAAGGGGCTAAGTAAGAGAAAGTTATTTGGTCAGCTATGGCCGTTCCTGATGGCGCGCGGTGATAAGCCCGAGCGCAGCCGCGATTTCGCTGGCGACGAAGAAGGCCAGGACAGGGCTCAGGTCGACAATAAGGACTTCATCAAATTTCACTACGACGTCGGCAATGAGTTCTACCAACTCTTCCTTGATCCCAATATGCAATACACCTGCTCGTATTTCACCGATTGGAACAAAACGATCGATCAGGCGCAGATCGATAAGATGGAAATGATCTGCCGCAAGCTGCGCTTGAAGCCGGGCGACCGAATGCTCGATATCGGTTGCGGCTGGGGCGGGCTGTTATGTTACGCGGTGGAAAACTATGGCGTCCAGGGCTACGGCATCACGCTGTCTGAAGCACAGATCGCGTTCGCAAAGCAATGGGCTGAGCAACGCGGGCTCTCCGACAAGGTCAAATTCGAGATGCGCGATTACGCCGATCTCGACGGAACCTTCGACAAGATCAGCTCGATTGGGATGTACGAAGCAATCGGTGTCTCCAACAACGATCTCTATTTCAAGACAATCCGGCGCGTGTTGTCGCGCGATGGGCTGTTTCTCAATCACGCGATTTCGCGGCGGGCGAAGAGGAAGAAGACGCGGTTTTCATCGCGTGCGGAGCAACGCGCCTTGCAGAAGTACATCTTTCCCGGTGGAGAACTCGACGATATTGGGCACACCATCATGGGGATGGAGCAGGCCGGCTTTGAAATCCACGACGTCGAAGGGTGGCGTGAACACTATCAATTGACGACAAAGATCTGGTGTGAACGGCTGACCGGGCGAAGCGAAGAAGCCATCGCACTTGTCGGCGAAGAAACCTACCGTATCTGGGTTGCCTATCTCGCCGGCTGCTCGCTGGCCTTCGGGCGTGGTTCCGCGCGCCTGTTCCAGACGCTTGCATCACACAACGCCAAAGGTCCTTCCCCGCTGCCGCCGACGCGCGCCGACCTTTATCGCAGTTCTTAATATATGACCTGGCTAGCCCAGATCGATGCCCTCAACCTCATGGTCATTCTGGCCGGGGCACTGTTCGCTGGCTTCGTTACCGGCTTTGCAGGTTTTGGGACCGGCCTGGTTGCCTCCGGCCTCTGGCTGCATGCGATGCCTGCCACCAGCGTTCCGCCGCTCGTCTTATTGGTGTCGCTTGGGGGCCAATTGTTTGCCATGCGGTATCTGGCAATTGAGCTTAGTCGTGGTGCCGCATTCGCAAGTCCTCTCGTCGTCGGCGGCGCCGTCGGAATTCCGCTTGGTGTCCTTGTGTTATCCAATATCGCTCCAGACAACCTGAGACTATCGATTGGCCTAATGATGATCGTCTATGTGGTTTGGCAATTGGCCGGGCCGGTTCGAATGGATCGTGCATCGTTGGGTGGATCTATTACGGAAACTCTGGCAGGGCTTTGCGGAGGATTCCTGGGGGGATTCGCAGGCCTTCCCGGTCCTGTCCCTTTGATCTTTCTGCAGCTAAGGGGCGGCACACGCGAAGCGCAGCGCGCGGCCTACCTTCCCTACAGTCTTGTGATGCTATGCGTCGGTTGCCTCGCGTTCGTGTGGTCGGGACACCTTGATTGGAACGTTGCCCTTATGTCAGCG
>JAJFHK010000138.1 GCA_021775655.1 Filomicrobium sp.
TACATGCCGAATGCAGAGCCGATCTCAAGCAGCAAAGCGATGAACACTGTCATCGCAAGCTGGATTTTTTCGAGATCAATTCCGGTCAGCTTGGCAAGAACGGCGGCCTGCGGGTCAGCGTGCTTGTTGGCACCCCCACTAAAACCGGCGAGCTGCGCTTGCGCCTTCGTGATACGCGCGTTGAGCGCGTCGGCCTTGGCGGCCGAAGCAAGTTCTGCTGACAGACTGCGATACTGATCGCAAAAGGCGATGCTTACTTTAATTGTCGCGTCTGTACAGGCTTTGGTGGAGCGCCACCGCTTGCTGTTCTTGAGCCCATCGACTTCCGCCTGGACGGCCATCATTGGACGGTGCTGCGGGATCCAGGCTAACTGTTCCCGAGAGCTCGCCAAATCAGCGCGCGTCGATTCATAGACGGTCGATTCATGGGCACGCTGCCCCGCTACGTCAAAGCGGTTAAGCGCTGCGTGGCCGAAAGCAGAGGTCAACGAATATGCCATGACCACGGCCCAGACCAACATAGACGCGGCCGCTTGGCTCCACGCCTTATTTCTGATTGCGGCGAATAAGAAGAACGGCACCAGAGCCTTCATGACGTCAGCCGCCGCGCTGGCTGCACCGTAGATCTGTCCGTCTAACTCGGTTTTCCCGAGACTCAAACCAAACCGGTAATTCATGGCACACGACACGGCGAGTAGTACGCCGGCAGCCAGAATCCCTAATACGCCCAGAGCATGTCTCATTGCCCTCTCCCTCAGAAGGGCTGGAAAAACGCTTACCTTCCAGCCTTGTGCACTAAACCTGCCGAGAGGTGGACAGGGTTCCAACAGACGCATCACGGCTCCGTTCCTGATCATCACCCAACAAACCCCCGTGAGCGTCCGGCTCCATCCCCAAATGGTTGCCGGCAAAGGCGCTATGTGTGATCTGAACGACGCAGCATGTTGGCTAGCCCGCCAACCGTTTCGATATCCACAGGCTCAATCGCCGCTTGCTTTCCAGTCTGTGGATAATTCGAAGGGTTGCGCAGGCTGTCGTAAAAAATACGCGGAACAAGGCCCTCTCTGATTTGGACGTTATGCGATTCGTTACTAAACGTTAAGAGAATCAGGCTGCTACAATATATGGGGGCGTCCGCCTAATGTTTGGTGGCTCACTGAGAATGTCTTGATGACTGGCGTTCAGGTGGAGTTACACACCGCTTTTGTGGGCAATCATCCACAAGGTATGGTGGTCTTTTGCGCAAGTTATTCATAGATCGTGTGTGTTGCACCCGCGCAGCCGACGAGTTGCCCGGATGCACGTTTGCTGAGAACGCATGTGTCAAACGTTGCCAAAGTGCACCGGCTAGATGCTCGAAATCCAGGCATCACGACACCCCAACGGCCCGCTGATAGTTGTATCAACTGTTGCCGCGAACCCTGAAAGCCGTTAGGGTTCTCGGTACACAGAGGCATTTTCAAAATTCACCAGCGCCGTTCGACAAATCACTGACATGGTTGGGCGCTACGTGTGTCGAAGATTAAGGGCTGTGCGGCGTCTCTAATTTGATGTGCAGGCGCCAAAAAAATTGAGTGCGCAAGCACAAGGACCATAGTGTTATGCGGAGTATAGCGGGTTTGTTTTTGATGCTGACCGGGATCGCGGTCGGCGCTCATGCTTATTATCCCGATACAATCGAGAAGCACCTCCACATTACGCAGTTGGCGAGGGTCCTGACTCCTGCGGCACCCTACGGCATTTCAGTGCGTGACGGACGTGGCGAAACCGTCCGTACGTTTTCGCCTGGTAACAGGCTGTGGACGGCTGGACGGAGCAATCGAACCGCTACTGTCGAGACGGTTCAACAGCCCGCGTCGCCAATTTTGAACACAACTCCAAAGTTGGTTCGGACAGATGGCTGGGGAGCAGCTGTGGTTCGGACGGCCAGTCGGCTGGACAGCCCAAGTCGCCCAATGTCGGACTCAGAACGTTGGCGGCTCGTGCGCGATATGCAGATGGAACTACGCAGGGCCGGCTGCTATTGGGGCAAGCTTGACGGCTCCTGGGGCGCCGGTTCCAAATACGCGATCCAGGAGTTCATGCTGCAGGTCAATGCATCCCTGCCCACGACCCAGCCTGAACCAGTCATGCTGACGCTCCTGCAATCGCATCCGGGAACGGTCTGCGGCAAGAGCTGCCAGGATGGCTACACCAAGTCAGCGAATGGACGGTGCCTGCCTTACGCTATTACCGCTGAAAAGCGGTCCGAGCCAGAACTCAACGTGGTGGTACCTCCGGCGAGACTCGTTCGAAGCGGCACAATCGATGCGGCCGCACCGCCAGCGCCAAGAGTCGCGCGGGCACCTCGGCAATATCCTGAGGGACGCATGGCCATCGGTGGCCCGGTCCACGAAGTCAATCCGCGCTATTCAGCCCCTGGCGTGGCATCTGCGCCTCCATTGGTTGGCGTTGCACCGCGCCCAGTAGCAGCTGCGCAGCCAGTTTATCGGCCCAGCAGCAGCAAGAAGCGGAAGGCCAAGGCCCAGCGGAAAAGGAAGAAGTACCGCAGCGCAACCCGAAAAAGGGCGCGGCGCAGGGCCCTTATCCGGCAGGCCTTCGGGGATGGCTTTGATTGATCCGGGCCGCTGGGGCGGGTCGTCTAGACCTACGAAGTCCCCGCAATAGGTACATCCTGTCCTTTTCAGCCCGCGCCTGACGACATTTTACGTATCCAGTCGATATAGGCCTGCGAGCCGCCGCTGGCAGGAAAGGTTAACACGGCAGGCGTGTCGTATGGATGCAAGCGCTCGACCTCTCCGACGACAGCAGCGGTTTTAGCTTGCCGGGTTTTGATGATGGCGACGACTTCTTCGCTGGTCTCGCGTGCGCCTTCCCATTTATAAATCGACACCATCTCCGGCAGGATGTTGACGCAGGCTGCCAATCCGCGGTCGACCAGTTCACCGCCAACGCGCTTTGCTGATGTTATGTCTGGAAAGGTCGTGTAGACCAGGACTGCACAATCTTCGCTCTCCATGATCGAGGGCCTCCATCGCAAAAGAGCACCAGCTGCATTAAGGCAAGTGACAAACCCCAGCATGGCTCAGCATACGAAAAAATTCGAGTCCATCAGTTTCGTTGCTTCGTCCGTTCCCGAAGCGCGTTCGTCGTTGCGGCGTCTGGCCCATCGCTATGGAAATGCTGCTCCTGAACATGCCGACGCCATCGTCGCTCTTGGGGGCGATGGACTGATGCTGCAGACCATCCACTCCCACATGCATGACCGTATTCCGATCTATGGCATGAACCGCGGATCGGTCGGATTTCTCATGAACGAATACAGTGAGGAAGATCTGTTTGAGCGGCTGCAGGCTGCGACCGTGACCAAGATCCACCCGCTGGCCATGCACACCGTCGACCGCAGCGGTGAAGCGCACAAGCGGCTTGCAGTCAATGAAGTGTCGCTGTTCCGCGAGCGCTATCAAGCTGCCAAGCTTGCTATCACGGTCGATGGCAAGGCACGCATGGATGAACTAATTTGCGACGGAGCTCTCGTTGCGACGCCGGCGGGATCTACGGCCTACAATTTGTCGGCTTATGGGCCGATCCTGCCGATCAACGCATCGTTGCTTGCTCTGACTGCCATCAGCCCGTTTCGGCCACGGCGGTGGCGTGGTGCCTTGCTGCCCAACTCCGCCAAGATCAGCTTCGAGGTCCTAGAACCCTATAAGCGGCCCGTCAGCGCGGCTGGTGATCATTATGAAATCCGCGACGTTATGAAGGTTGACGTCAGCCAAGCAAACGAAATCGAAATTTTCATGATGTTCGACCCCGGCCACGATCTTGATGAACGCATTCTGCTCGAGCAGTTTCAGAATTGAGTGAGGATGCAATTTCAGGCGGAATGCTTGAGCTCCGTGAAAAGATTGGCGACCCCGGCACGACTCGAACGT
>JAJFHK010000139.1 GCA_021775655.1 Filomicrobium sp.
TCGACGATAATGATGGCATTTCTTGCAAGCGCGGCCATCTCAGCGAGAACCTCGTCGAGATCACTCTCCTCGATATGTTCGAGGACATCGACGTTTATGAGCAGATCAAACTTGCCGTCAGGCTTTGAGCTAAAATCGGGGATAGCTGGGTCATAGCGATTAAGCGAGACCTCGCTCCCGAGACCCAGCATTTCCAGGAGTGGTGACTGTCCGCAGCCGTAATCGATGATAGAGCTTGGATTCAACAGTTTGATTTCGGGCCGAAGGAACCGAAGGTTCTTGATCGAAGTGTCGCCGTAGGCCTGGCTGGCATGGATTTCCCGATATTGGGCGATCAATTCGTCATTCCCGGCCATATCGTCCTTTCTCGGGCAACCACCACCAGCTTCGATGCAAGCTGTCGGGCGAACGTATCGCTGTTGCCTCTCCTAAAATCCGCCCAAGGACTTGCAAACTGCACGTCACCGTAAGGGTCAACAAGATCGTCAGGAAAAGGGTTTAGTCGAAACAGCCCATTGCCCGCAATAGAACGCTTGTTAGGGGTTTCGTAAGCAACGTGGATGTTAACTGGTGGTGAATCGACTCGAAACCTTCCGCCAGAGGGCACCATGAGCGCATTGCAAAGCTTTCCCTTTGACGAGATTGCCGGACGCGGTAGCATCCGAGAGGCCGATGCCGACGAACTCCGCCGTGCCGTCTATGAAGACGGCGGGATTTCCCTCGATGAGGCCAATCGGCTGATCGCGCTAAATGCTTCGTGCCCGGTACAAGCCACTGAATGGTCCGATCTTTTCCGCGAAGCATTGACGGATTTCGTCGTTAATCAGTCGGAGCCTGCAGGGTATATTACTCTGGAGAATGCCGACTGGCTGATTTCCCGCGTAGCTCCCGAAGGACTGATCAAATCGCGCAAGGAACTCGACCTCATTGTCCACATCATCGATCATGCGCGCTGGTCGCCTGGAGTTCTGGTGGCCTTTGCCTTAGCTCAGGTCAGCAATGCGGTCCGCAGCGGTGAGGGACCCCTGCGCAACAACGGTAAGGTTGCGACGATCGACGACGACGAGGTCGAACTCGTTCGCCGAATGATTTATGCGTTCGGGGGCGATGGCAACGTGGCCATAACACGAGCCGAAGCCGAACTATTATGCGATATCAACGACAGCCTTGTATCGGACTATGTAAACCCGGCATGGGTCGAACTCTATGTCAAAGCCATGGCAAATGTCCTTTTGGCGAATTCAGGCTATGCCGTTCCAAACCGGGAAGCAGCCATACGCAGCGAAGCGTGGCTAGATGAACGCGGCGAACTCACACCATTCGAATTGGTCAAGTCGATTACTCGCCTGAGCCTCGACGACGTCATCGGTGACTATCGCAAGCAAAGCACCGAGGAATCGGCTCTTGCTCGCCTAGACCGCCAATATCGCGAAATGGTCACCGGCGAACAAATCGATGCAAATGAAGCCGATTGGCTTGCCGAGCGACTTGCGCGCGATGGGGAGCTGTCACATGCGGAAACGGCCTTAATCTCCTACATCAAGGAGATTGACGCTGAGATAGATCCGCGCTTCGACGAGTTGCTCGAGCGCCGCCTCAGCGCTGCGTGATGCGGAACTAAGATCGTCGAAACTACCCGACGGGCGGCTCCTATGAGAGCCGCCCGTTTTCATTGTTGCAAACACTTAATTCCTTCCCATCAGAGAGTCATTGTCTTTACTCAGGCACGTATGCAATGTTTGCCGCCGCTTTTCGCCACGCCACCCGGAGCAATGGGCATCGTCTAATTTTCAGGCGGCGAGCGGTGCAGGGAGATTTGAATGGATACGACGGCACCGAAATCAGTAGCCAGGACGAGTTCACGCAGCCCCTCGCGTGAATTCCTGATGATCGTCGGGCCTGCACTGATCGCGGTCGGTTTTGCCTTCTGGTTTGCCTATCAGTTTGTCGAGCCTGCACCGCCGGAGAGCGTCAAAATTACGACCGGCTCCAAGACAGGCGCGTATTATGCGTTCGCCACCCAATACGCAAAGAGCCTCGCCAGGTCCGACATCCGCCTTGAGGTTGAGGAATCTCCCGGCTCACTCCGTAATCTCGAATTATTGCGCAATAAGGAGTCAGGAATTTCCGTAGCGTTACTCCAGGGAGGAATCTCAAACCACGAAAAGGATCCCAAGCTTGTATCGCTCGGCCGGGTCTTTTTGGAACCTGTATGGGTTTTCTACAGGGGCGAAGAGAAAATCGACCGGTTGGCCCAGCTCAAGGGTAAACGCATTGCAATTGGCAGCGAAGGCAGCGGCACCCGTGCCCTCGCACATGAGCTACTTGCCAAGAATGCGATTGATGATTCCTCTGCGCAGTTCCTACCGATCAGCGGTGATAAAGCGGCGGACGCACTGCGCAATAACGAGGCAGATGCAATCTTTCTCGTCCTGTCGCCTAAGGCCAAACTCGTTGGGTCACTACTCCGCAATCCTGATGTCAAATTGATGAGTTTCAGCCAGGCCGAGGCTTATACGCGGATTTTCCCGTTTCTCGCTAAGGTGACACTGCCCGCCGGTGTCATTGATCTTCCAGGGCAGATCCCGCAGGGCGATGTCGACTTGGTCGCCGCTCAAGCAGCACTCGTTGCCCGCGACGATGTTCACCCTGCAATCGTCGGTCTGTTGGTTCAGGCCGCCAACGAGGTGCATGCACCGGGCGGCATCTTCCAACGGGTCGAGGAGTTCCCCAAAGCTCACGATCCGGAATACCCAATGCAGGAGGACGCCGAGCGTCTCTACAAGCGCGGCCCGCCATTTCTGCAGCGATTTCTGCCTTTCTGGCTGGCAAATTTCATCGAACGTACTCTGATTATGATCGTGCCAATAGCAACGATCCTTTTGCCCCTTTTCAAAATCGTGCCATGGGCCTACGAGTTTCGAATTCGGCGGCGGATACTGTTTTGGTATGGCGAATTGAAGCATCTGGAAAAAGAAGTTCTCGATGAATCGGTCGTTGAAAAGGACCAGTATACAAAGGAGATCATGCAAATTGAGGACGCAGTCAGCCGCATTCCCGTCCCACTGCACTATTCCGACAAGCTTTACGAACTCCGTAGCGCTGTCGAACTTGTACGCTTGCGCATAGTTGGTCTGCCTGACCAAGCCATATAGTCCGAAAGTCTCAGCGTGCTTGGAAGCAATCTTCGCCTTTGATTGGCGTGGACGAGAGTTTACCTGCGCCGGGACCCCAGCTAGAACAATTTACCCACCCACAGGGCTGCCCTTGTTGCAGCCCGATAGCCCAACACGACACTATTACCAGACGGGACCAAAGCGGCGATGTTCAAGAAGATCCTGATAGCCAACCGCGGTGAAATAGCCTGCCGGGTCATCAAGACTGCTCGGAAGATGGGCATTGCGACCGTGGCGGTCTACTCGGATGCCGATGCCGCCGCCTTGCACGTCGATATGGCCGACGAAGCCGTCCACATTGGCCCGCCTGCTGCCTCTGAATCCTATCTGGTGATTGAAAAGATCATCGATGCTTGCAAGGCGACAGGCGCCGAAGCCGTGCACCCTGGATATGGGTTCCTCTCCGAGCGCGAAGCCTTCGCCGAAGCCCTCTCAAAGAACGACATCGTTTTCATCGGCCCCAATACGCGCGCCATCGCAGCAATGGGCGACAAGATCGAGTCGAAAAAGGCAGCCGCTGCGGCCAACGTTTCAACGGTACCAGGAAACTTGGGCGAAATCCCCGACGCAAAGGCTGCAATCAAAGTCGCCAAGGAAATCGGCTATCCGGTGATGATCAAGGCATCCGCGGGCGGTGGCGGCAAAGGTATGCGTGTCGCGTGGGACGAGTCTGAATGCGCGGAAGGTTACGAACTCGCTCGCTCGGAAGCGAAGACCTCCTTCGGTGACGATCGGATCTTTATCGAGAAGTTCATCGTCAACCCGCGTCACATCGAGATTCAGGTGCTTGGCGACAAGCATGGCAATGTCATCCACCTGGGCGAGCGTGAGTGCTCCATCCAGCGCCGTAACCAGAAGGTCATCGAGGAAGCACCTTCGCCGCTGCTCGACAAAGAGACGCGGGCCAAGATGGGCGCCCAAGCCGTCGCTTTGGCCAAGGCCGTCAACTACGACACCGCCGGCACCGTCGAATTCGTCGCGGGTCAGGACAAGAGCTTCTACTTCCTTGAAATGAACACCCGGCTTCAAGTCGAACATCCGGTGACAGAATTGATCACTGGGATCGACCTCGTCGAGCAAATGATCAAAGTTGCTGCCGGCGAGAAGCTTGCAATCAAACAGTCCGATATCAAACTCAATGGGTGGGCGGTGGAAAGCCGCATTTATGCAGAAGACCCATTTCGCAATTTTCTGCCATCGATAGGGCGCCTCGTGAAGTACCGCCCGCCGCGCGAAGGATCAACTGACGGTTTGACTGTTCGCAATGACACCGGCGTCTTCGAAGGCGGCGAGATTTCGATGTACTACGATCCGATGATCGCCAAACTGGTCACTCACGCGCCAACACGCAAGGCGGCGATTGATTTGCAGTCCGAAGCCCTCGATGCGTTCTACATCGACGGAATTCAGCACAACATTCCATTCCTGACGGCGTTGATGCAGCATCCGCGCTGGCAGAAAGCCGAGCTTTCAACCGGCTTCATCGCCGAGGAATACCCCGACGGTTTCGTGGCCCCCGCGCCAGCCGGCGAAGAGTTAAAGGTGCTTGCCGCGGTTGCAGCCTCCATCGACCACGTCAACAACGTCCGCCGCCGCGAGATCACCCACCAGATGGATGGCACACCAGTGTGCTTTGCCAATACGCGTATAGTTGCTTTGGGCGATATTCGCCAACTCTGCCATGTCGAAGGTGCTCTCGGCGGCCCGCTCAAGATCACACTGCTTGACGACCAGGGTAGCACCACCGACGAACTCGAGATTACCTCGAAGTGGTGGCCTGGAGACCCTGTCTGGTCAGGCGTTGTCCGCAACAAGGATGTCTCAGTGCAGGTGCGCCCGATCCTAAACGGTTACGACCTTTCCTATCGCGGCCTGCATGTGCCCGCCCGTGTGTACACGACCCGCGAAGCTGAACTCGCCGCGCTAATGCCGGTGAAGGAAGCCGCCGACACATCAAAACTTCTGCTGTGCCCGATGCCGGGCCTCATCAAGAAAATTCACGTTGAGGTTGGCGATGAGGTCAAGGCTGGCGACCCGCTCTCGGTCGTCGAAGCGATGAAGATGGAAAACGTTCTTCGCGCCGAGAAAGATGGCAAGGTATCGAAAGTCAACGCTGCAGCTGGCGACACGCTTGCCGTTGACGATGTCATAATGGAATTCGTTTGAGTTCCAGCCAAGCATTAACCACAAAGAAACCACGTCATCCGATCCGGGCACAAGCTAACGGGTGCGAAACCATCTTCGGCGAATCTTGGTTTGATATTGTCCACTCCAGGAAACCGAATCCGATGGCCTTTCTCAATCGTGTATTTCAGATCGCTGATCCCCGAGGCCGCTGCAACCGCAAGGCGCTATTGGGCGTGGCACTAGCCCTTCTGGCCATTCAGGCAGTGGCAGTGCTGGTCCAATCATTCGTTGAGAATGCCGCCCTGCATCTTCTAGCAAGCGCGGTAGAGATTGGCTGCCTATGGATCGCCACCTCGGCGGCCATCAAGCGTTTGCACGATTTGGGTTACAGCGGATGGTGGGTCCCCGGATCAGTCCTGGCCTTGTTCGTATGGATGTTGATCGCAAGCTTCGTATCCTACCTGCTACTCGGTGAATCCGTCGCTGTGGTTGGTTCGCCAGAATTTATGGTCTACGCTGCTGCCGTTATGGTCTGGCCGCTCGTGGCGACCATTTGGATGCATTTCGCCAAGGGTATTGAAGGCCCCAATATATATGGCCCTGAACCTGATGAGAGCGGAATTTCCTTCCCTAAGCATGCCTCTTCCATAGATCTTCCCGCGGCACAGACGATCTGATCGAGAGCGGTGTTAAATAAAGAAAACCGGCGGGACGCTTGGCCCTGCCGGTTTCTCATCGTGTACTCGGTAATCTTGGTCGTTACTGACCGCAGGGAACCGAGATGGTCAGCCCGGCACTTGGGATGTAGCGCTTGCAGTCCAGATTGCCGGACGTGCTGTTATTTTCGGCAACCGGCTGGAGGTCTGCCTGCTCGTCCAGGCTGGCAACGGTCTCGAAATCTTCGTCCGTATCGACTTCGGCGACTTCGTTCTCGATTGCCTCAGGCTTTTTGCCGGGTAGCTCGATCGAAGAAACCAGAGCTTCTTCATTCGCTTCAATCTGGGCGAGCTGCTGTTGTTTGGCGGTGGCAGCGTGACGGGCGGCGGCCTTCTTCTTTTTAGCGATAGCAGCCTGACGGGCAGCAGCCTTTTTCTTTGCCGCATATGCAGCCTTCTTCTTAGCGGCGTATGCAGCCCTCTTCTTGGCTGCTGCGCGCTTGCGGGCGGCAGCACGATGGCGGGCAGCAGCACGCTGGCGAGATTGCTGCTGCTTGTGAGCGCTATGCATCAGCAAGGCAGCTCCGACACCAAGTCCGACGCCGAGGGCGACACCCTTGCCACCTGCCTGTGCCTGCTGCGGGATTGCCGCCAGTGCCAGTGCACCAGAAACGACGGCTGCGATTGCGAATTTGAACATTTTGGTCTCCACCATGAGCTGGTTTGCATCTGTCGGATGGCCTTTGAAGCCGCCCGTTGTTGAGACCAAGATGCCAGTGTCCAGTAGTGTGCGCTGTTCCGTAGGCAACAGGGGCGAGAAAATAGTGATTGGTCGCCATGTGGAGATGCAACTATTATTCGCTGAATTTGCGGTATGTCTGGTAATC
>JAJFHK010000140.1 GCA_021775655.1 Filomicrobium sp.
GCATCGATAAACTTCGTCACCCGCACGCCATAGACCACATCCACATTATCTACATCGTGCTCGGCGTCGCAATCGTCCTGGAGGGATTTGCAACCTACAAGGCTTACAAGGAGTTCGAAAAGCGTAGACGGGGCCGGGGAATGCTCACCGCGCTCCGGCAGTCCAAAGATCCGGCACTGTTCGCGATCCTTTTGGAAGATTTCGGCGCAATACTCGGCCTGATTGTCGCAATGATTGGCGTATCCATCGCCTACTACGCAGGATACGAAGCGGCCGACGGGATCGCATCCATCGTCATCGGTTGCATTCTCGCCCTGATCGCCATCTTCATGGCTTTTGAAATCAAGGCGCTGATCGTCGGAGAGGCAGCCGATGTGGAAACTCAGCGCGGCATAATGTCGATCATTCGCAGTGAATATGGAACGGACAAGCCGATCCGGGCCATCAACGAAGTTCGGACCATGCACCTGGGCCCGACCGACATCCTTGTCGCCGCAAGTGTTGATTTCCATGACGGGATTCCGGCTGAAGATGTTGAAGCCGTCACCCAGCGCATAGAAACTTCAATCAAGGAACGCTACCCGGATGTGAGGCGATTGTTCCTGGAAGCTCAATCGGTCGAGGCGCACGCCGAAGCGATCGAGGCGGAGGCCAAACACGAAGCCGAACTCACCGGGGCCGATGCAAAAGACGTCAGACCTAAGCTGGCGAAAGCAACAGGTGCAATAGCCAACGTACCCACAAAGATGTCGCCCGACGACGCCAGGACACAGGCCGCAACTGCATCGACCCGCCAGATGAGCCGAAAGCAGCGCAAGCGCGCGCGCAAGAAGAGCTGACGCTCGGGAAGGCCCGCAATTCTCCAGACGGCATAGCTGTGCTCACCAGACCCCGCCCATTAACCGCTTGAGCCAAGGCATGAGGACAGCGAGGGCGAGCATCGCTATTCCGACAAGCCCGGCAAGGCTCAAGAAGAACGTCGCCAGCGCTGCTGGGTCCTCGGAGTTGAAGCCAGTTCCTAGCAGCCCGGCAAGCTTATTTCCGAACGCCGCGCCCAGAAACCAGATGCCGAGCATCAGCCCAACCAGTCTCGGTGGCGCGAGTTTTGTCATTGCGCTTAGGCCGACCGGACTGAGGCACAGTTCACCGGCCGTCTGCAGGAAAAACAAGCCGACGAGCCACAACGGGCTGACCTTACCTTCAAGCGTGAGCTGCGCGGCTGGCACCATCAACACGAATGATGCGCTGAGTAACACCATTCCAAGCACGAATTTCATCGGGGTCGAAGGCTGACGTGCGCCCAGCCGCGTCCATAGCACGGCGAATAGCGGCGCAAGTAGAATGACGAACAACGGATTCAGCGACTGGTACCAAGCCGATGGAATGTCGAAACCGTAGAGATGATTGTCCGTCAGCCGGTCGGCGAATAATGCAATCGACAATCCAGCTTGCTCGAAGGCCGCCCAAAAAATCATCGACGCAATAAACAAAACAAAGACCGCTGCAACTCGCCGGGCTTCAAGGTCACCACGACGCACAAAAACGGCTATGGCAGCGACCGGCAGTCCGACGATCAGATAGCGCAGCCATTCAAAACCAGGCCGGTCAGAAGACACCAGCGCCAGCAGTAGAAGTGCACTGCCCAGAAGTGCCGCGGCGGCCCCGCGCAACGTCATCGTCGGACGATCAGGTGCAACACCGACCTTCCCGAAGACCCTAAGGCGTGCCCAGAACATTGCGACAGAAAGCGCCATCCCGATACCAGCGGCGGCAAACCCCCAGTGCCAGCTGTGCGCAGGATTCAATCCCCAATCCGTCAACCAACTCTTGAAGATCGCGCTCTGTGCCAGGAACCCAGTAACAAATGGTGCCGCCAACGCACCCATATTGACGCCGACGTAGAATATCGAGAACCCACTATCTCGTCGAGCATCGTCGGGTGCATAGAGGCCCCCCACCATAGCGCTGATGCTCGGCTTAAATAGCCCGGTGCCCAGCGCGATCAGGACAAGACCGACATAGAACCCAACAGGCGTCGGCATTGCCATTGTGAAGTGGCCACACGCGATTACCATTCCGCCGAATAAAACCGCCCTCCGCGCGCCGAAAAGATGGTCCGCGGTGTAGCCGCCTGGAATGCAGAGCAAATAGACAGCCATGGTGTAGTTGCCGTAGATGAGGGCCGCCTCAACAGTTCCAAAGCCAAGCCCACCGGCACCGACAGGCGCGACCATGAACAGCACGAGAAGTGCGCGCATCCCGTAGTAGGAAAATCGTTCCCACAGCTCGACCATGAAGAGGGTCGCTAGGCCTTCAGGATGCCTCAGGGGAACGGTGCCAACCGTGGCGGTCGCCAAGTTTTATTCCCCCCTCTTCTTTTATCGGTCGATTATCAGACTTCCCGTGCAGCCCCGATGCGTCTGCGCTTGGGCCCGAACAGGCAGGCTACCAGAAGAATGACGCCCGACACCGTTGCGATCATACCGGCAGCACTGACGGAATGTTCACCCCCGAACCACAATGGACCGTAACCGGCGAAGACATAACCCAGCACCGCCGACACCGCCGCGAAAACCGCGCTCCAGACGACTTGATGGCCGAGATCATCGGTCATGAGCCGCGCGGCGGCAGGCGGACAAATAAACATGGCAATCACAATGATTGACCCCACCGCGTCGAACGACGCGACAGCCGCTATCGCTGTGACGACGACGAGGCAAAATCCAAGAAGCCGCGACCGGATGCCGAGCGAGAG
>JAJFHK010000015.1 GCA_021775655.1 Filomicrobium sp.
TTGGCTTGGAGAATTGCGCCGGGCGTCCCGGACGATCTTGCCGGTGACGCTTTAAGGGTTCGCCAAATTCTTCTCAATCTTTTGTCGAACGCGATCAAGTTTACCGAACAAGGCGGCATCGAAGTGGGAGTTGACTTGCATCCCGTGATCGCCGGCGATGGTCATGCCCCGGCGGGCAATGCAGACAATCCCCGCATATTGATAAGTGTCCGCGATACCGGCGTCGGTTTGTCACGCCGACAGGTCAAGAAATTATTCCAGGAATTCGAGCAACAGTCCGGTTCGGACCACGCACAGCTGACGGGCACCGGCCTGGGGCTGGCGATTTCGCGAAGCCTGGCGCGCGCCATGGGTGGCGACATTCTTGTCGAAAGCACTGAACGCGTCGGTTCGACGTTCACTCTTGCTTTGAACCTCAAGTCGCTTTTGCCGGATGGGTCAATTGTAACTGCGGGCGACGAGACAGAAAAGCCGCCACCGCGGCGAGTATTACTCGCCAGCGACAGACCGATTGAACGGCGCGTCATTGCACGCACGCTTTCCGATGTTGGCGACCAACCCACAGAGGTTGCGTTTTTTGCAGCCGCCGAAGCCATTCGTGCCGCCCAAGGCCGCGAAGAGCCCTTCGACTTCATTATCATTGATGGCGCGGCAGAACTCGCTAAGGCCCGCGCACTTCTTGCACAGGCCGGTGGGGATTGCGGACAGTCGCCCGCGGGCATTGTCATGGTCGATATCGCCGAGCGTGCAAACCTCGATGCCTTTCGAGAAGCCGGGTTTGGACGCTATCTCATTCGGCCGGTACGACATTCTGCACTTCTAGAACAGGTTTCTGAGGCCGGGAGCATTCTGCCGGTCAGTCGAGCTCCACACAAAAATGCCAGCCAGGACTCACAACCTCGCTTGGACGATAACCGACGCTTCGTACTGATCGTCGAAGATAATGAGATCAACGAGTTGCTTGCCGTCAAGGTCGTCGAGCGCGCCGGCCATGAAGTCCTCAGCGTGCGCAACGGCCGTGAGGCAATCGAGCATATGCAGAAAGCTTCAATGGGAGCAGCCCGCATGCCGGACTCAATCCTTATGGATATTTTCATGCCGGGGCTCGATGGGCTCGAGACAACCCGCCGGATCAAAGCGTTGTTCGCCAACAGCAGCTGCCATGCGCCGAAACAGATATGCCCGCCAATCATTGCACTGACCGCACAAGCCTTTGCTGAAGACCACAAGCGCTATCTCGAAGCCGGTCTCGATGACTGCCTTTGCAAGCCGTTCTTACCAGCCGATCTGCATGAAGCTCTGAACCGTTCATTTGCCCATTCAGCCCAAACATGCGGCACTGCGGCCTGATCGATTGCCACCCGGCGACGATCAAATTGCCTTTCCTTATTTGACAGTTGGTCCAACACGCCTTCAAATCCCTTGGGGGACACGCCGTCTGGGGGAAGCTCGTGCGCTGCTGCCTCGAAATGAAATAACATCCCGCAATTCAGGGAAGGTCGGTCGCCGCGTACTCGCGAGGCGCAAGAGCGAGGGAAAACGACAGAGATGAGCGAGGGAGAAGTCGCCGGAGACGGCAGGCACCAACCGTTCAATTGGAATTCTCAAGGGCGCACCTGGCGTGCCGGTCTAACGGCTGACCGTGGTGGTGTCGCCGATAGGTTACAGTCGCTACTAATCCGCCGCCGCCGCCGGGCGCCACTTTCCTTTGGGAAGGTTGGTTCGCTGGAAGTGATTCTTGCGGAAAGCCGTGACGATGTACGTCAAGCGCAGGCCCTGCGCTACAATGTATTTTACGAAGAGATGTCAGCCCTGCCCTCGACAACGGCTCGAATGCGCGGTCGCGACGAAGACCCCTATGATGCGATTTGCGATCATCTACTGGTCATTGACCATGACGCAAGTGCCGGTGAAGGCCGTTGGCAGCGCCATCGCAGACCGGTTGTGGTTGGGACGTACCGCGTATTGCGGCAGGCGCGGGCGGCGCGAAGCCTCGGATTTTACACACAGAGCGAATATGACATCGCGCCCCTGATTGCCCGCCAGCGCGACAAATATTCTTTCATGGAACTGGGCAGATCGTGTGTGCTGAAACCATACCGCAACAAACGCACCGTCGAACTTCTATGGCACGGTCTATGGACCTATGTGCGCAAACACAAAGTCGACGTCATGATTGGATGCGCCAGTTTCCCCGGCATCGATCCAGAAGAGCATGCGGTGCCGCTCAGCTTCATGTACCACCACGCCATGGCGCCTGAGAAATGGCGCTGCCGCGCCCACGAGCATTTGCATGTCCCGATGAATATCCTGCCGAAGGATCAAGTCGACGCCCGCGCCGCCTTGAAAGCCATGCCGCCGCTGATCAAGGGCTACCTGCGGCTGGGCGCCCTAGTTGGCGATGGCGCGGTGATCGACCGACAATTCGGTACGACGGACGTTCTGATCGTGCTTCCTGTCGAGAATATCGATCCACGTTACTTTGGCCACTTTGGTGCCCCTGACGAAGTCAAAAGCCGGATCTCCGGCCAGACCTAAATGCGCGGCTCGAAGTCGGCGTCCTCCACCGACGAGTGTCCTGTAGGCCGATATGGCTTGAACACGGGTTTACAAATGGCGCATTCGCCGATGCAACGGTAACTACTTGGTTGTTGTCGGCACCCCGAGTTGCAAATTTGTGCGAGGCAGTTCAATGGCGAAGAAAAACCAAGGATACAGCCGCAATGAGTGACAATCCGGGAACCGATGGCAAACTTGCGAACGACGAGATCCTGCGGTTGGAAAACCAGCTCTGTTTCGCTTTGTATGCCGCGACGAGAACGATCACAAAGACCTATCGCGAGAAGCTCAGTCCCCTCGGTCTCACCTACCCCCAATACCTCGTTTTGATTGTCCTTTGGGAGGAGGATGGCCCGACGATCACATCGATCGGCCGGCGCCTGATGCTTGATTCAGGTACGCTTACGCCGCTCATCAAGCGACTGGAAGGGATGGGAGTCGTGGAGCGGCGTCGTGGAGTTGAGGACGAACGTGAGGTCCAGGTTTACCTGACGGATGCCGGTCGCAAGATTAAGGGATCGGTTCTCGACGCGCGCTGCTTTGTCGGCTGCCGACTTGGCATGTCAGAGCCGGAAATCCTGGCCTTACGTGCAGAGCTGATGGATATGATTGCCCGTCTTGTGGCAACCGCAGAACCGATGGAAATATCGGCCGCGATAGAGGTTGCTGAGCAAGACTGATACGAACGACCGAGCGAATTTGCCCACCGGTGGCAGCCGCCGCGCTTCCTGGAGCCTACTGGACGTTCGCACCGTGGTGATGCACCACGTGGACAACGGACCGTGACGCCGATAGGGACTAGTCCCAAATAGGTTCGCGAAAGGACGTGCCCCATGGAAGCTACAGAAGCCGCCCTCACGAGTTCCGACAAGGCGATTCTACCCTCGGGACAAGAATCTCTGATCGTCAATCCCGAACCCAAATTGCACAAGATCGTTGTAGTTGGCGGCGGTGCTGGTGGTCTTGAGCTGGTTACGCGGCTTGGCGACAAACTTGGCCGCCGGAAAAAGGCGCACGTGACTCTGCTGGAGCGCTCCCGCACCCACATCTGGAAGCCATTGCTACACCAAATTGCAGCCGGCTCCATGGACGTAAGCCGGCACGAACTTGACTATCTCGCCCAGGGTCATTGGCACGGTTTCAGTTTCCGGTACGGCGAGATGATCGGGCTCAACCGCGAAAAGCGCTTTGTCCACACCGCTGCGACCTTCGATGATGAAGGCCGTCAGATTACGCCGCCACGATCCTACCCTTACGACACGCTGGTAATTGCCATCGGCTCGGAATCGAACGACTTCGGCACGCCTGGCGTGATGCAGAATGCCATTATGCTTGACACACCCGAGCAAGCCGAGCGCTTCAACCGCCGCGTCATCAACGCCTGTATACGCGCCAATACTCAAGGCGCCCCCGTCCGCCCCGGACAGCTTC
>JAJFHK010000141.1 GCA_021775655.1 Filomicrobium sp.
CAGTGTCACCTCGACATGATTGGGATCGAGGAACCTGCCCGTTCCGGTGACGACTTCGACCTTGCGCATCTTGGCCATTCCGGCCAGCCCCGTTGTCAGTTTGCCGACAACCTTTTCCTTGTGCGTGCGCAGTTTGGCGAGATCAATTTCGGGTGCGCCAAATGAGATGCCGTGAGCGGTCATGGCTTTGGCTTCATCCATAATGGCAGCGGTATGGAGGAGTGCCTTTGAAGGAATGCAGCCGACGTTCAAACAGACGCCGCCCAGGACTTCCCAGCGCTCGACGAGGACGGTCCTCATGCCGAGATCGGCAGAGCGAAAGGCTGCCGAATAACCGCCCGGACCTGCGCCGAGGACAAGAATTTCACACGTTACGTCGGCGTCGCCGGTGTGCGATGCTGCCGCTGGGGCCGAGGTGGTGGCGGCTGCAGGTGCAGCCGGCGCATCGGCACCGCCGGATGCTGCATCTGCACCCGCTGCATCTGCCTCAAGTGTCAGGATCACGGAGCCTTTTGAAACTTTGTCGCCGACGGTGACTTTAAGTTCGACGATCTTTCCTGCCTGGGGGGCCGGTATCTCCATCGTCGCCTTGTCGCTCTCAAGTGTGACAAGCGGATCTTCGGGCTGCACCTTGTCACCTGGAGCCACCAGGACCTCGATCACCGGAATGTCGGAGAAATCACCGATGTCGGGAACTTTCACGTCGATTGCTGACATGGGTACATATCCTTGAGCAGCCGCTGGGAGCGAGGAGGTGGTGAGCGCAATTGCGGGCTAGCACTATCGAACACTGAAGGCGCCATGGAAAGGGCTACAAACGGAGCGATTTTGCCGGTCGAACCCGGTTCGTGTCGCAGATTCGCTTCAAGAGCTTTTGGCTGAGTTGTTAGCTGCGCTTCAACAGTGCGAGCGCTTCGTCAGGGTCGATACGGCCATCGTATAGGGCCCGGCCGGAAATAGCGCCTTCGAGCATGGTGTACTCGGGGCGAACAAGATCTTTGACGTCGTCGATTGAAGCAAGCCCGCCGGAAGCAATGACGGGGATCGATGTCGAGTTGGCAAGTTCAGCGGTGGCTGGGAGATTGAGCCCCTTGAGGATGCCATCGCGTTCGATGTCGGTGTAGATTATTGCTGACACTCCGGCGTCTTCGAAGCGGCCCGCGAGTTCAATTGCGGTCAGTTCGCTAGATTCCGCCCAGCCTTCGACTGCGACCTTGCCACCTTTCGCGTCAATTCCGACCGCAATGCATCCGGGGAATATGCGGCAGGCTTCTTTTACGAGGGCCGGATCGCGAACGGCAATCGTGCCGAGTATCACGCGGGTAATGCCCTTCTTGAGCCAGGTCTCGATCGTTGCGAGGTCGCGGATACCTCCGCCAAGCTGTACTGGAATAGTGAGAGCGCCAAGGATGGCATCGACAGCGTCAGCGTTGACGGGTCGGCCTTCGAAGGCGCCGTTGAGATCGACAACGTGCAGGTATTCGAACCCCTGATCCTGGAATGAGCGCGCCTGGGCTGCGGGATCGTCGTTGAATACGGTCGCTTCGCTCATTTCGCCGAGCTTGAGGCGGACGCATTGGCCGTCCTTGAGGTCGATAGCTGGAAACAGGATCACGGGTCGGACTTCTCTTCGAATGAATGAGGACTTGCCTTGGCGGACGTCTCAATCGCTGCCCTGGCTTGCGTGGTCAAGTGCGGCCACGGAATCGCTATGATGTTCTCGTAACGTACTCTAGTACTCTGATTCTGACATTTGCCACTGCAAATGTCTCCGCCCGAGTACTAGCTAGTCTTTTGATTGTGTTCTGGATTCACAAACGTTGCTCCACTTGCCACCGGAGGCAAGCGTTTGATCTAGAACACTGGTGAAGCCACTCCAGTAGCAGCGAACAGTTATCCCATGCGTGCAAATCCACTTCTACTTATTGAACCAGAACGGCCGCAGGCGCCGCGCATCATCAGCGAGGCGGACGCCGTCGATATCTGGATTGCCAGATGGTTGCGCGTGCGTCGGATCGAGATCTTGCGCCGCTATCAGTGCGATCCGCGGCGGCTCTATGAGATATGGGAGGGGCGGCGTTTTCCTGAAAGCAGAGAGCGGGCGCTGACGGTGTTCAAAGAGCGCTACCCGGAGCTGGTCGACCGCACCGATTTTGGCAACCACCGCGTCATTCCGCGCTCACATAATACGCCGGAGCAGATGGGGTTGTTTGATTAGTTTTTTTGGCGCATTCGGATGCCCACGCTTCGGCTGCGCCTCGCGCATCCGGCGCCGTACGATTCTCCGCTATGCGGCCAATTTTCTGCCTCGCGATCGACTCGAATCATGTGCTCAATCGTAGTTGACTGAGTGGAGCGCGAGTAAGAACACGATGTGGATGTCCATAGTTTGTTCTTTCGAGAACAAAAATCGAACTTAGGCTTTACGAGCCAAACGATTCATGTCATGTTCTTACTACGTTCCGCACAGCAGATGGCCTTATTGTTTAGCGTTTTCAGGGCCTTGACCAGAAAAGAAAGAGCCCCCAATGCGCACGTTCCTCATTTCCTACGATCTCGCCAACCCGAACGCCAAAAAGAGCGCACTTGCTGAAATCATCATGGGAAGCGGTGAGCGCTGGGCACGGCCGCTGGAGCAGACTTGGTACGTCGAAAGCAGCGAGACGGCTGAAGATATAGAAGCAAAGATGTCTTGGCTTCTCGGCGACGAAGACGGTCTGCTTGTGCAGGCCATCGGTCAGGGTAGCGTATTGACGAATACGTCGCTGAGGTGGTTCCGCCGTCGCGGTGCAGAAGCTTCAGGTGCGCATCAGAATGTCGTGACCTTCCCGGCTGGCGACGAAGCGCTCGCGGCCTAAGTCACCAGAACGAATAGCGAAGCGATCTCAATATTCGAGTTTGCGTAGAATTATCTCCATGGCCGGGCTCATTGTTAAGCGTCGTTTGCGTAACGAGACCCGGCCATCCAGGGGACCTGCCGAGCCACACCGTGGTTGCGGCTTAAAGAATAAATCGAGACAGGTCGGCATCCTTGGCCAATGCCTCGACACGGTCCTTGATGTAAGCAGCGTCAATGGTCACCGAATCGCCGCCGCGATCGGATGCTTCGAATGATATTTCATCAAGCACGCGTTCCATCACTGTCTGCAATCGGCGCGCTCCGATATTCTCAACCGTATCGTTGACCAGCACTGCCGTATCGGCGAGTGCATCGATGGCATCGTCGGTGAATTCCAGTGTCAGATCTTCGGTCGCCATCAGCGCAATGTACTGCTTGATGAGGCTTGCTTCCGTTTCGGTCAGGATGCGGCGGAAGTCTTCGCGGGTGAGTGCCTGCAACTCGACACGGATCGGAAGTCGACCCTGCAACTCCGGCAAGAGGTCTGAAGGTTTCGAGACATGGAAGGCGCCGGACGCGATAAACAGGATGTGGTCTGTCTTCACCGGACCGTGCTTGGTGGCAACCGTGGTGCCTTCGATGAGCGGCAGCAGGTCGCGTTGAACACCCTCGCGGCTGACATCGCCGGTTGCGCGGCCTGCGCCATCTGAGCGCGAGCAAATCTTATCGATCTCGTCGAGGAACACGATGGCGTTATTCTCGACGGCTGAAATCGCTTCCGCCGTGATTTCCTCTGAATCAATCAGCCGATCGCTTTCCTCGTTGATCAGAATGTCGTGGCTTTGATCGACGGTCATGCGGCGCTTTTTCGTGCGCCCGCCGAGCGCCTTGCCGAGCATGTCGTTGAGGTTGATAGCGCCGAATGAACCGCCGGGCTGTCCGGGGATTTCGAACATTGGTAGTCCGCCACCGGTATCGGTGACTTCAATCTCGACATCCTTATCGTCAAGCTCACCGGCACGCAGCTTGCGGCGGAAGCTGTCGCGTGTCACTGGAGAAGCGCCTGCACCAACGAGGGCGTCGAGCACGCGCTCTTCGGCAGCTTTCTCGGCCGCGGCGCGGACGTTCTTGCGTTTGGCGTCGCGCACCAGACCGATGCCGACTTCGACAAGGTCGCGGACGATGCTTTCAACGTCGCGGCCTACGTATCCAACTTCTGTAAACTTCGTCGCCTCGACTTTAAGGAAGGGGGCTGCTGCAAGCTTTGCCAAGCGCCGCGAGATCTCCGTTTTGCCGACGCCGGTCGGGCCGATCATCAGGATGTTTTTTGGAAGAACTTCATCCTTGAGGTCGCCGGTGAGCTGCTGACGGCGCCAACGATTGCGCAAGGCGATGGCGACTGCGCGCTTAGCGTCGTTCTGGCCGATGATGTACCGGTCAAGCTCGGAGACGATTTCGCGGGGGGAGAAGTTAGTCATTCAATGTTGCTCGCTGTTCTTGGCATTCATAGCGCATGATGATGCAGTCGCTGGCTTTGTCCAACAGCTCTGGCATCGTGCGGAAGCCTGCTTTTTCGTAGGCGCGGACGGCGCGCCTGTTTGCGGGGTCGGGATCGATGATAATCGTCCGCCAGCCATCGGCAACGAGGTGTTCTGCGAACAAGCGCAGGACGGACGAGCCGATGCCCCTCGATAGTCGGTCGGGATAGGCGATGGATAGGTCGACGCCTACTGCTTCGGAAGGCAGCTCGGCGAGCCAAGGATTGTCAGCGGTCCAATCCTGGGACTGGTGATGGCAAATGAACCAATACTGGATATAGCCAATCGGTTCACCGTCG
>JAJFHK010000142.1 GCA_021775655.1 Filomicrobium sp.
GGGAAGCCCGGCGACGGGACCGAGTGATGTAGGGAGCCAATGAAAATGAGCATGGAGAGTGAGTTTCCACTGCAGGACGCGCGCGGGCGCGCACGCGCTTGTTGGAGCTTTGGAGCTCTACGCTTGCGGTCTCTTCCGCTCTATCCCCACAACCAGAAACTCTCTAGCGCCTTACACAGGTCGGCGATGGGCCAGTAGGGTGAGTGGGCGCCGGGCACGTCGGCTTTACCTTCGACACCGGCCGGTTACAGCACGGAACAGGAACGCCGACCCGATGCTTCAAATTCGAGACGGACGCCGAGGCAGTCACAATAAACGCCGACGGCCCGGACCTAACGTATCGGGATTCCGCCAGAGAGTTGGCCTTGCGGGGACTTCACGCTGCGCGCGGGTTCGGCTTCGGAAAGATCACGCTCAAGATCACGTGCCGGTTCAAGTATAGTGATCGGTGCTCCGAGGTCAGTTGCCACTCAGCAGTTCCCTTCATCCACTAAGTGGTGGCTAGCGCGATTGCTCCGACAAGGATCAAGCTCAACGGCCAGACTGAGTCGAGATTGAACCAGCTCTTCGAGATAAACCTGGGACCGAACCACTCATAGACTGCTGCAGCCATCAGGCCGCCAGCCGCGATCATCGCGAAGGCATGGACGACAGACACCTCCAGCGCGGTCATGAGATTGCCGGCCATCAAGCTCCGCGCGGCAACGTGTCCGGCATCGAGTTCTTCGGCCCGGCATAAATTGAGATAGATCGGCAGCAGCATCAGCCCGGCCCCGTGCGCCAGTGCAATAGCGAACGACCACAACGTCAGATGCGTGGGACTGATGCGGTCGAGGAAGCGCGGATGGCGCCGGTTGACCAAGAGATACAATCCGACAGCGATAACGAGAACGCCGGCGGCAATCCTGATCTCCCTCTGCCACGTGACGAGTGCCGAGACCGCAGCGAACGGCAAGAGGATGCCGGTCATCGCCAGAAAATGCCCAATCGCCAGCGGAACGAGCGCGACAAGCAGCGCGCGCCGACTGTTGTCCATCAGACCGGCGGATACAGCCAACGGCCAGCCCATGCCCGGGTTGAGACCGTGATAAACCCCACTGCCGACGACGGTCAGCCAAAGCGCGGCCGTAATCCAATCAGCCTCAGGCACATTTACACCGATGGGTAGCAGAACGAGTCTGTAGAACAGTCACCGCCTTCGATCCGGATTTGATGATTGCGATAGCCCTTGGGGAATTCGACCCAGAAGTCCTTATTAAGCGTTAGCCCGCCGTTCTCCCCGACTTCGGCCATCCCGGTACCTCGGTCGCCGGGATAGAACTGATCGTCCTATGTCGAATAGAGCGAGTTGGGCCAGTAAACGCGGTTGCCGTCGCGGCTGATCTCGACCATCTGCGGGCCGTAACCAGACCCATTCCCATTTGGGTGTCCGGCCTTTGCGACGATGCCGCCGATCTCAACCTTGCCTGTGAGCTTGGGGTCCATGGGATCGCTGACATCGTACTGGTGCATTTGTCCCGTTCCCCAGCAGGCGACAAAAAACAACCTGTCGTCAAGGCTGATATCGATGTCGCTGACGAGGGGCGACAGCGCGGACGAACAGGCGATCCAGCCGAAATGATGAAATTCATCGCCCTTGTTTGGCATGAAGAGACTATGCACGATCTCTCCGAACGTCTTCGACTTCGGATCGACATCAACGACCGCCAGTCCATCGGGCTGCGCACCATCGGGACTGAGCATCATCGCAAAGGCCAACGTTTCGGCGGGCCTTTCATTGCCAATTTCGGGGTCGCATAAAAACTGGGATCGGGCCTGATGTTCATGACGGTTTGGCTTTTTGTTTTGGCGTTCTGCTTCGCACTTACTTCGCAAGTTTGAGATTGAGATTGACCGGAACCGAGCGGATCAAATCGTCGAGCACCGGGCAATGTGCATCGACCTTCCTTTGCAGCAACGCCAGTTCTTCGGCGGTCGCGGGGCTGTCGATCGTCACGTCACCTTCGATCTTGAGGAAACCGGCCGGCACGGCGTCGTCGACGCCCATGAACCCGCGCAGGTCCTGCGTGCCGCGCAGTTCTATCGAGATCCCTGTGATCGGAATGCCCATGGCGTCCGCATAGAGGCGCCAAGTGACTTCCTGACATGCAGCAAGCGCTGCCAGAAGCAGCTCGCTTGGCTTCGGTCCCTGGTTCGTGCCCTCGAAACCATAGGGCTGGTCGGACGTGATCGTATGGCTGCGCATGCTGATCTTGCTGCAAAAGCCGCCCTGGTTTTCACTGGTGACAGTCACCGTCAGCGGGTTGGTCGCGCTGCCATCCGTCAGGGCTTCTTGCGTGCGCTTGTGAAGAGCTGCGTAGGATTTCTGTTCCATCGGCATTGCTTTCTTGCGGGGCTGGCACATGGAAATTCAGATCTGTTGATTGAGACGCGGCTTCCAGAACGGACGGAACAATTCAATCTTGGGGCAGCGGTTCATGACCACTTTGAGCCCTGCGGATTCGGCGAGTTTCGCGGCGTCGTCGTCACGAACCCCGATCTG
>JAJFHK010000143.1 GCA_021775655.1 Filomicrobium sp.
AGTGGGGTCAGGCTCGGGCTTCGGGACTACCGGCACCACATCCGCTTCACCCCTGAGACCGTCCGTCAGCGATACGAACCGTGAACGGGAACGCGATGCCCTTAGGTCCGGAAATCGCGCTGCGCCGCAACGAAATGTCGAAGAGGGCCAGTTCAAGAAAATGGTGGAAGAGGACAATCAGCTCGCCTGTGCTTTCCACGCATAACAAGTCTTCGATTGTCGCCACGAAAATCGCTGCAGTGCATCCTGCCAATGTGGGATTCTGGCGCTGGCGACTGCTTTCGGCCCCACAGCGTCGGTCGATGATCGGGTGCAGAATTGTGCCTTCTGACTCCTAGCGGAAATATTAAGTGTTGTAGTTGGGCTCAGTGCGAGTCCGCTATTTACTTAACATCGTCAACGTCAATCCCGCTACTGATTGCTGACTACCTGTTTTGCTCCCGCCACCACTGCCAGGTAATCTTCAACACGCTTCTTGAGACCCGGCTCGGCTACAGAGCGGGCAAGTTCCGCCAAATCGGCATCACGATGATCGAGCCGCGTAATTCGCAAAAGTCGTTTGAAGCTTTCTTTCGGCAGTGAGCCAGCGGTTTCGTTCAACCCGGCAATGATCGATCCCCATTCGTCTGGCTCGCTGATCGCTGTTAGAAAACCGATCTTTAAGGCGTACTCGCCTTCAAACACCTTCGATGTCATCAGCACTTTGAGCGCCGGGTCGCGGCCGACCAGTTCAGCAAGGCGCCGCGTGCCAAGCGCGATTCCAAACTTCAAACCCGGCATCCGGAACCGGGTGCCTGAGGCTGCTATCCGGTAGGTGCACGAAGAAACGAGGTCCGCTGCCGCGCCGAAGCAAGCTCCGTGTACCAGAGCGACGGTTACGAAGGGGGAGTAGTGGACCGATTGGAGAAGATGTTCGATGCGCAGGAAACGCAAGGCGAGATCGCCGTCGCTTTGTTGTGAAAGTCCGCTGAAATCGAATCCGCCCGAGAAGCCCTTGCCGGTGCTGTTGAATGCAACCAGCCGGACAGAACGCGCACGGGCCTCTTCAAGCGCCGCGATGAGTTCCTCCACGATGTCTCCGTCAAGGGCGTTGAGTTTGTCAGGACGGTTTAGCGTTATGCGCATCACCGGACCGTCACGCGCAATAACAAGTCGATCTGTTGAAGTTTTCTGATCCATGATCATCAATTTTTTGCTGTGTTGTGGGAACTTCAGTTGATCAAAATCAATGGTGAGTTCGTAACCGGCGACTAAAGATCCTATCGAAAACGCCTTCGAGGTTACCACCCATGATCACCGGCACCGACATTGCTACAAGCAAGCCCACTGTCGTCCCTAAATGCGTTAGCCAGTTGCTGGCGACGTTCGATGCGATGGCGGCAACCTTGTCCGGCGCCGGGCCCAAAGGCCCATATGCCTTCGATGCGATTTCCGAAGCCCTGAGTTTGTGTCCGGCGCTGTTTGAGACACCCGCCGTTGGCGATAACAGCCATGCTCGCTTTGTCAACGCGATTGAAGAAGCACGTAGCGCGGTGCGGGTCGTAAGATCGTGTCCCGGCAGCGATTGGCATTGGGCCGCTGAACGCCTGCGCGAAGTGGTCGAATCCGCCCGCCTGCAGCTTGAGGTTCGCGTGAAAGATACCCGAGCAATCGGCAATTCTTCAGGATTGTTCGCAGACCGCTGTTCAACCTGCGTGTCCATGGACAACTGAGTGAGCAAATGTGGCCTCATTCGGCTTTTGCCGGCTTCGCGGTGGCAGCGGGTGAGGAAATCCATTCCTCGAATACCTCTTTGGTGTGCTCACCTAGATCGGGCGGTGAAAGGCGAACGTCGAATTCGTAGCCCGTCATTTTCAGCGGAAACGCCGTTGTGTAGGTATCGACGCCGTTCTTCATTGTGAGCGGCACCACCAGCCCCATATCCGCAACGTGAGGATCCGATAGAATGTCCGCATAGGTGTTGATTGAGGAGCAGGGAACACCGCGGCGGTCCATTTCCCCAAGCCATTCGGCGGCCGTTCTTGCAACGAATTGCTCTTCGAGTATTCCGGCCAGAGTTTCCTGATTGCGCGCGCGTAGAGGTTGGGTTGCAAATCGTTGGTCGTCTACGAGTTCCGGCAAACCAACGGCCTCCGCGACTTGTCGCCAGAGCGCATTGTTTCCTGCTGCAATCACGAAATAGTCGTCCTTGGCCCGAAATGCCTGGTAGGGCGCATTGCGGGGGTGCGCAGAGGCCAGTTTGCGACTGCCACCGCCGGTGCCGAAGAACTCGCTGGTCTGTAGCGCCGCCACACCAATCAAAGCGCCGAGCATCGAACAATCGATGTACGCACCCCTACCTGTTTCCTTTGATTGGGACACCGCCGAAGCAATTGCAAAGGCAGCGTAAAGGCCAGCGCAGAAATCTCCGACCGGGACGCCGCATTTGACCGGAGGTCGGCCTTCTTCGCCGGTTACGCTCATGAGTCCGCTCATGGCCTGCACGGTGACGTCAAATGCGCCCTTGCGTGCGTAGGGACCGATCTGCCCGTATCCCGAAATCGAGCAGTAGACGAGGCGTGGAGTTTGCCGCGACATCTCTTCGTACCCGAGGCCAAGTCGCTTCATCACGCCGGCCCTGAAGTTCTCGATCAGAACGTCGGAATTCGCGATGAGTTCGCGGAGCCGGTCGACTTCCTCAGCGTTCTTCAAATCGACGATGATCGAGCGCTTGTTGCGATTGAGCGAAGCGAAGTTCTCGCTGTAGACCTCTCCATCGCCATTCGGCGTCAACGGCGGCCAGCCGCGCATCCCATCGCCACCCGAAGGGTTTTCGACTTTGACAACGTCCGCCCCAAGGTCGGCGAGCAGCGAACCCGCGAACGGGCCTGCTGCGATTTGTCCGAATTCGAGCACACGCAATCCGGACAAGGGGCCGGCACCCGATGTTGACTTCGTCATGTCGATCCTCAGAAGCTACAACCCGCCGACGATGTCATTCGGCGGCCTTCGCCCCAGCGGCACAGCTCGATTCGGCTGAATGCATCTCGTGGAAGATCTTGCGCGCGCGCCGCAGAGCGAGGTCTGGCTTCAGGAAAACTTCCGAGTAGTCACCGTCGGGGTATTCAAACATTTTCTGCTGTTCTGCAACCGCCCACAG
>JAJFHK010000144.1 GCA_021775655.1 Filomicrobium sp.
GTGGCACTTCCTCATAATGATGCAGCCAGCCGCGATGAGTGGGGCGGTTGAGAAGCCGAACTCATCGGCGCCAAGAAGAGCACCGACGATGACGTCGCGACCGGTTCTGAGTCCGCCATCGACCTGGACGGCTATTCGCCCGCGCAGGCGGTTGCCGACAAGCGTCTGATGCGTTTCGGCAAGGCCAATTTCCCACGGACTTCCGGCGTGCTTAATCGAGGTCAGCGGGGAGGCTCCTGTGCCTCCTTCGAAGCCGGAAATTGTCACGTGATCGGCTCGAGCCTTCGCGACCCCGGCCGCAACGGTTCCGACGCCGACTTCTGAAACGAGCTTCACCGAGATGTCGGCGGCCGGGTTTGTGTTCTTCAAATCGAAGATCAGCTGGGCGAGATCTTCAATCGAGTAGATGTCGTGGTGAGGCGGCGGCGAGATCAGTCCGACTCCTGGAGTCGAGTGACGAACCTTTGCGATGATCTTATCGACTTTATGGCCGGGCAGTTGTCCGCCTTCACCTGGCTTGGCACCCTGCGCCATCTTAATTTGGATCATGTCCGAGTTGACGAGATACTCGGTCGTTACGCCGAAGCGGCCGGAGGCGACCTGCTTGATGGCGGAGCGCATGGAGCTGCCGTCGGCTAGAGGCACAAAGCGGTCGGGTTCCTCACCGCCTTCACCGGTGTTCGACTTGCCGCCGATCTTGTTCATGGCAATCGCCAGCGTCGTATGAGCCTCGCGGCTGATTGAGCCAAAGCTCATCGCGCCGGTAGCAAATCGTTTGACGATTTCGGTTGCCGGTTCGACGTCCTCAAGAGGTACTACAGCACGGCCTAGTTCTTCGGCTGGTTTCAAGCGGAATAAGCCGCGCATGGTCATTAACTGTTCGGACTGATCGTTGATGGATTTGGCAAACTCTCGGTACTTCTCAGGTAGGTTTCCCCTGACGGCATGCTGCAGATCGGCAACCGTTTGCGGACGCCAAGTGTGGGATTCACCGCGTAGTCGAAATGCGTAATCGCCACCGACATCCAGCATCTTTTTCAGAACCGGTGAATCGCCGAACGCTGCAAGATGCCGTTCGAAGGTTTCGCGGGCGATCTCAGGAAGTGCGACGCCTTCAATCTGCGAATGAGTGCCGGTGAAATACTTTTCGACGAATGACGTTTTGAGGCCAACTGCGTCAAAGATTTGCGCGCCGCAATAGGATTGATATGTCGAGATTCCCATCTTGGCCATAACTTTGAGGATGGCCTTGCCGAGCGCCTTGACGAAGCTCGCCTTGACCTTCTCCGCGGTCAGGTCAGGGGAAAGATCGGGCAGCATGTCTTCGAGGGTCTCGAAAGCAAGATAGGGGTTGATTGCTTCGGCGCCGTAACCTGCCAACGTGCAGAACTGGTTGACCTCGTGAGCTTCGCCGGTTTCGACGACGAGGCCGACCCGGGTGCGCAGGCCCTGGCGGATGAGGTGGTGGTGGACGGCTGAAGTTGCGAGCAGAGAGGGGACAGGAATCCGGTCAGGACCAGTTGCTCGGTCGGAAAGGATGATGATGTTGTATTTGTCCGAGCGGACGGCTTCTTCGGCTTCTGCGCATGCGCTGTTCAGAGCATCTTCCATGCCGTCGGCACCCGACTCGACGGGATAGGTAATGTCGATCGTAATGGAGGAGAATGAATTGTCTTTTACCTCGCCGATCGAGCGGATGCGCTCCAGATCTTCGTTGGTCAGAATCGGCTGATCAACTTCGAGGCGCTTTTGCTTCGACGCACCGGTAAGATCCAGGATGTTGGGTCGTGGACCAATAAAGGAGACGAGGCTCATGACGAGTTCTTCGCGGATCGAATCGATCGGCGGGTTCGTCACCTGGGCGAAGTTTTGCTTGAAATAGGTGTGAAGCAGCTTGGAGCGGGAGGACAGAGCCGAGATGGGTGTGTCAGTGCCCATCGAGCCTGTGGCTTCCATCGCGGTTTCTGCCATCGGCGTCATCAGGAACTTCAAGCTTTCCTGCGTGTAGCCAAAGGCCTGCTGCAAATCGAGCAGGGCGACGTTGGTTCGGGACGATGTTGCCGGCTTGGTCGGCAGGGGCAAATCCGCGACGTGAATCTGTACACTTTGGAGCCAACGCTCATAAGGATGGCTGGCGGCAATCTCTGCCTTGAGTTCTTCGTCTGAAACGATGCAGCCCTTTTCCAAATCGATGAGTAGCATCTTGCCTGGCTGGAGGCGCCACTTGCGAACGATGTCCTCCTCCTTGACGGGAAGCACGCCAGACTCCGATGACATGATAACGAGGTCGTCTTTGGTGACGAGATAGCGTGCCGGGCGCAGGCCGTTGCGGTCGAGCGTTGCGCCGATCTGGCGGCCGTCGGTGAAGGCGACGGCGGCGGGGCCGTCCCATGGTTCCATGATGGCAGCATGGTACTCGTAAAAGGCGCGGCGTTCTTGATCCATCAGCGGGTTGCCGGCCCAGGCCTCGGGGATCAGCATCATTGCTGCGTGCGATAGCGGATAGCCGCCCATCGTCAAAAATTCGAGGGCGTTGTCGAAGCAGGCTGTATCGGACTGGCCTTCGAAGGAAATTGGCCAAAGCTTGGAGATGTCATCACCGAACAGCGGCGTCGACACAGAGGCCTGGCGGGCCGCCATCCAGTTGACGTTGCCGCGCAGCGTGTTGATTTCACCGTTGTGGGCGACCATCCGGTAGGGGTGGGCGAGAGGCCATGAGGGAAAGGTGTTGGTCGAGAAACGCTGGTGGACGACTGCCAGCGCTGACGTAAAGCGCGGATCACTTAAGTCCTTGTAATAGGCCTTGACCTGGAATGACAGGAACATGCCCTTGTAGACAAGCGTGCGCGAGGATAGCGACACGGTGTAGTGACCTAGGTTGCGATTATTGTATTCGCTGCGGACAACGTTGGAGACGCGCTTGCGAACGAGATACAACTTGCGTTCGAATGCGTCCTGATCGCCGTTGAAGTCGCCGCGACCAATGAAGATCTGTTTGTGGACGGGCTCGGTTTGGATGACCAGCTTGGACAATGAAGAATTGTCGACGGGCACTGTGCGCCAACCGATCAGGCGCAGCCCTTCCTCATCGATGACACGGCTCCAGATGTGCTCGCAATTTTCGCGGACCCTTACTTCACGCGGCATAAATACGAAGCCGACGGCGTAGTTGCCCGGCTGGGGCAATGAAAAACCAGCCACCTGGCACTCCTGGGCGAGGAAGGCATGCGGGATCTGCACAAGGATACCTGCACCGTCGCCAGCGAGCGGATCGGCGCCCACCGCACCTCGGTGCTCGAGGTTTTCGAGGATATGGAGCGCACTCTGCACGATCTTGTGGGACTTGCGGCCTTTCATATCGGCTATAAAGCCAACACCGCAGGCATCGAATTCCCGATCGGGTTCGAACAGACCTTCAGCTCGCGGACGCTTGACGCAGCTATCTACGATACCGAGATCGTTCGACTTGGCGTTGCTCTTCATATGCAGACCCTAGTTTTAGAATTGCGTTGCGTACTTCGTGCCGTGCTCTGTTTGTCGTCCCCGCACAGGTACAAATTCACAGAATGCGATGCGCCGGCCGACGGGAATATATCCGTCAGTCGGGCCCGCGCGCACGGGAAAGCTGCCCCGCTTGGCCGTCAAGCGTAGCGGCGTGGGTAAGCGAAAGAAAGGACAGAGTTGCTGACCTTTCTGCAGAATGTCGCAGATTTCGCGGGTTTCTACAAGTGGCTGGATATGACTGGGGCGGCGGCTTGCTGGTTGGGGTGCGGTGGTCTGGTCGCGTGCCGCCGGCGTCTACAATGGAATGGGTTTGCCTGCGACCCAAAATTACTATGGAAAATCAATGAAAAAGCAGCCGCCGCGAAGGCGGCGACTGCTCTAGATCAGGCGGCACAAATTCAGGATTAGTCCTGGTTGGGTGCAGCCTCGATCTGGGGAGTGCCCTTCGAAACACCGATTCCCACGGTGCGCGGTTTCATCCGCTCGGGCACGTTGCGCACCAGGCCGATGTTGAGCAGGCCGTCGGTGAGATCGGCATCTTTCACCTCGACGTGGTCGGCGAGTTGGAAGCGTCGCTCAAACGAGCGGCTGGCGATGCCGCGGTGCAGATAGGCGCGGTCCTTGTCTTCGGTCGATTTCTCTCCCTTGACGGTCAGCGTCTGTTCCTTGACCTCAACGTTGAGTTCGGCTTCCGAGAAGCCGGCAACCGCCATCGAGATCCTGTATTCGTTCTCGCTGACACTTTCGATGTTGTAAGGGGGGAAACCGTTGTCGTCGCCGGCAATGTGGTCGAGCATGTTGACTAGGCGATCGAAGCCGACGGTCGAGCGGTAAAGCGGTGCAAAGTCCATGTGGCGCATTCCACAATCCTCCATAAGAAGCGATATGCGTTAAGAAGCCTGGCTCCAAAAGTTGTGCCTTCGGATGCCCACTGCGCATCCGGCACCTGACGATCCTCCGCTGGGCGGGCTGCGAACGTAAGGTTGAGATGCAAACCTCGGCATAACGAGACCGAGACATCCGACTATTGCGGCTGCTCAAAAAGCCAGACGCGTGAGTGCACTCCCGATTAGTGGCGAGCGCACGCATAAGGATTTAGTGCAGCGCAAGGCGGGTTCAAGGGGTCCAAAAATCTGAAGGTGGTGTGAAAAATCCGATGAATTGTTTGCCGACTGGTCCGGTGCGCGCGGGAGGTCGGTTGCGGCACAGCAGCGGACCTTGAGTCCCCGCCGATGAGGTCCGTTTTTGACCCTGAGGCGGAAGTCGCGGAGGTTCAGCTTGCGCCGCGCAATGGTGTCCGCTTACGATAATACCGACGCAACGTGTGCGCTGGAATTTGCGGTGCCGGAGGAAGGGGATTTGACAAGCATAGTTGATCGCAATCTGCTTCCAGCAGAATATCCTACTCACGCGCATGCTGCTGAGTTCTGGCAGGAACTTGGTCGGGTGGTGGCCACGTTTGGCTTTCTCGAAGAAGTCTTGGGTAAGGCTATCTTTGCGTTCACGGCAACGCGCATTTATGAACCTGAAAAGATCGAGGCTGCTTATAGAGCATGGCTTCCACAGCTTGAGCGAGCGCTGTCCGATCAACTTTCGAACTTGACTGAATCCTACGGAAAGGCCGTGCGCGATAATCCGAAAGCCACGACTACGAATATTGATCAACTCTTGAAAGACATCAAGGACGCGGCTGTAATTCGTAATGTTCTATGTCACGGCTCCTGGCCGCCTCCGGATGAAAATGGTGCATCAGTGCCCCTCTTCGTCAACAAGAAGAAGGAAGTATTTGATAAGCCGATAAACATTTCATATCTGAAACAAGTTCGAGCACACGTCCTAGGATTGGCCTGCAGCGTAATCGACACCGTGACACACATGGAGTACCAGTTTCCTGGCTCAAGCAGTCCAGGAAAACCAATTGGATAATTCGGTGCGAACCAGCGCCTTTCCGTCAGGTTGTGGTTGACCCGCAAACCACGCCTCCTGTCATTGATACTGAAGCTAAACGATGCTCAAGCACATAGGCTCGACCCAAACACTTTTCGACAGTCAGCTATTCGGACAGTGAGCCGCCGAACCGCAAGTCCCGGCTCTTTCTAACGACGACAGCAATTGGCCCTTCTCGTTGCAGCACTTAATCGTTTGGATGTCGGAGTTTCTAACAGAACCGGACACCAAGCCGATGGGTTGTCTGCTGGGCTATCGCCCGTTGCCGAGTGAGGCGAAGAACTAGCCGCTTGCGTAGTCTAAGTCGCCAATTTCTTCACACCCAATGCCGGTCACTGACGCGCGACGTCTATTGCTAAAAATATTCCTAAGCAAAATAATTTTATCTATAGACAAACATAAATAAGTTTAATATCCAGTGCCCATGGACTTGGATGAACAAACCCTGGCGCATTCGGCCGACCGGCTGGCAGCGCTTTACAACGAGTCGTTTGGCGGCAAGGAAACCGGCCGGTACCGCATTGCGGCCAAGCTTGTGCGCGCGCTTGCCGGGCGGCGCAGACTGTACGAGGACGACGTTCGCAATCTGTCGCGGGCCTTGTTGGAGCGGGGCTTCGTTCTGATCGATATGGAAAGCTTCTTCGTCGTGATGTCAGCGAACACCTTCGTGAATTATCGCCGCGCTAACGAAGAGGCTATTGAGTGAAGTCGCCAAAATTGCTTGGCCATCGCGGCCGGTTGGACAAGATTGGCTGGCGCGAGTGGATCGGCTTGCCGGAGTTGCAGATCGCTTCGATCAAAGCCAAGATCGATACGGGTGCGCGAACCTCAGCTCTGCATGCTGTCGATCTGCAGCCCCTCGTGCTCGGGGGCGAGAACTGGATCGAATTCCACGTGCCGCGCCCTGGCGTGCCACGATCAGAAAGGTGCCGCGCGAGAATCGTCGATGAGCGCAAGATAAAGAACACCAGCGGCGTTCCAGAACTGCGCTGCGTGGTCTCCACGACGCTGATCTTGGGTCCGCGGCATTGGCACATCGAAGTGTCTCTAGCAGACCGTGAACGCATGGAATTCGACATCATCCTCGGCCGGACGGCGATCCGCCGCCATGAAATTCTGGTCGACGCGGGCAGTTCTTATCTTGCTGGACCGCCGGTTGCAGCTCTCTAGGTCAACTCTCCCCCGAAGATGAAATTGCAATGGCCGATTGCCAGTCAAGCGGTCCCAAACCTCAGAAAGCAACAAAATGAAAATCGCAATGCTGGCTCGCAACGCCGAACTTTATTCCCATAAGCGGCTCGTGGAAGCGGCCGAAGCTCGCGGTCACGAGATGGACGTGATCAGCACGCTTCGATGCTATATGAACATCGCCTCGCGGCGTCCGGAGGTCTACTACAACGGCGAAAAGCTACCGAAATACGATGCCGTCATTCCGCGAATCGGCGCGTCGGTCACGTTCTATGGCCTCGCGGTTTTGCGTCAGTTCGAAATGATGGGCGTGTTCCCTTTGAATGAGTCTGTTGCCATCGGGCGTTCGCGCGACAAACTTCGATCGATGCAGCTTCTGGCGCGTGATGGCATCGGTCTGCCGGTGACGACGTTCGCGCACGATCCCAAACAAACCGAGGAAGTGTTGCGGTTGGCAGGTGGCTCGCCGCTGGTGATCAAGCTGCTTGAAGGCACACAGGGGATCGGGGTCGTTCTCGCCGATACGGACCGCTCGGCAAAATCGGTCATCGAGGCATTCCGTGGCGCCGGCGTAAATATCCTGGTCCAGGAATTTATCAAGGAAGCGGGAGGCACTGATATCCGAGCGCTCGTGGTTGGCGGGAAGGTGATCGCGGCGATGCAGAGAAAAGGCGCAGAAGGGGAATTTCGCTCCAACCTGCACCGGGGAGGCAGTGCCCAGACGATCAAGATTTCGCCGGTCGAACGCGCAACCGCGATCCGGGCGGCCAAAGCCATGGGACTGAATGTTTGCGGCGTCGACATGCTGCGCGCAAACCACGGACCGGTCGTCATGGAGGTCAACTCCTCGCCGGGTCTCGAAGGCGTAGAAAAGGCAACCGGCATCGACATTGCCGGTCAGATCATCGACTTTCTCGCCAGTCATGCCAAGCCGGGCAAGACCAAGACAAAAGGCAAGGGTTGATGGGAGAAGCGGGTCAATTCGAGATTGGCACGGCTGTTATCGCGCCGGGAACGCGACAGACGGTTGAATTGCCGGTCAGTGTCCTTTCGGACCACACACCCGTTACGCTATCGGCTCACGTCATTCACGGGCAGCGGCCCGGACCGACGATGTTTGTCAGCGCGGCCGTGCATGGCGATGAAGTGATTGGCGTTGAGATCGTGCGGCGTCTGTTGCGGACCTCCAATATCGACAACCTGCGGGGTACGCTGATTGCAGTGCCGATCGTCAATTCGTTCGGCTTCATGCACCACTCACGCTATCTTCCCGACCGGCGCGATCTCAACCGCTCCTTTCCAGGCTCCGACCGCGGCTCACTTGCCGGCATGATCGCCGATCTGTTCCTGCGTGAAGTGGTCGCCCGGTCCGACTTCGGCATCGACCTCCACACCGCCGCCCT